>CAJWFY010000100.1 GCA_913031655.1 uncultured Flavobacteriaceae bacterium | reverse complement strand
GACCACCATTTTCTTCCATTTATAACATAGTCATTTCCATCTTTTACAATTGATGTTTGAATATTTGTTGCATCTGAAGAAGCTACAGCGGGCTCAGTCATCAAAAAAGCGGATCTAATTTCTCCATTCATTAGTGGCTTTAACCATTCATCTTTTTGTTCTTTTGTTCCATATTTAGCAATTGTTTCCATATTTCCAGTATCTGGAGCTGAACAATTGAAAACTTCTGAAGCCCATCCTAAACTTCCCATTTTTTCTGCAAGTGGAGCATATTCTAAATTTGTTAAACCTGGACTTAAATCACCATAATTTGAAGGAAGAAATAAATTCCATAAACCTTCCTCTTTGGCTAGTTTTTTCCAGTTTTCCAGTTCTGGATAATTCTCCCAAAGATTAGTTTTACTAAACTCATATACTTTTTGTTCATGTGGAAAAAGATGTTTTTCCATAAAATCATTTACTTTCTTGATTAAATCTTGGGTTTTTTGTGGGTATTCAAAGTTCATAGAATTATAATTTATTGCATTGATATTTGAGGAGCGTTCATAAGTCCTCCATCATTAACTATTGATGTTCCTGTCATATAAGAACTTGCATCAGAGGCTAGAAAAACTGCCAATCCTGCCATTTCATCAGGTGTTGATGCTCTTCCTAAGGGACAATTTTTTAAAAAACTATTTCTTGACACCTCATTTTCTAATAGTGCTGCACTTAATTTAGTTTTTACATACCCAGGGCAAATCGAATTTACTCTTATGTTATGTCTACCCCATTCAATTGATTGATTTTTTCCAGCCATAATCAATGCAGCCTTACTAATATTATAAGCAGCCATAAATGCACTAGGGTGAAGACCTTCAATAGAACTAATATGTATAATACTTCCTCCACTTTGTTTTTTCATGTAAGGATAAACTAAGTTACTAAGTTCTATAGCTGAATTAACATTGATATCCATTGTTTTTTGATAAAGGTCAACAGGCATTTTACTAATTGGTCCAAAATATGGATTTGTACCAGCATTGTTTATTAAAATATCAATCCGGCCATATTTTTGAATAACTTTTTCAACAAGTTTTACTCTATCATCGTGTTTAGCAACATGACATTCGACAGAATCAGCTTTTAAGCCAAGTTCGGTGAACTCTTTAGCTACCTGATCAACAGCTTCTTGTTTTCTACTGCTGACTATGACTGTGGCTCCAAATTCTGCTAATCCTTGTGCCATTGCTTTACCAATTCCTTTTGAAGATCCTGTAATTACAGCCACTTTATTATTTAAATCAAATTTTTCTTTAATCATGTTATTATTTTTTTAGTTAGCCCAAAATATATATTCGTCAGTTTTATTTACTTTTTCATCCAAAGTTTTATCAATAAAAATAGGCCAGTCAAGCAAACTAGGCCATATTGGTTTGACTTGCTCTGATAATTTATCATTTAAAATTTTTTCAAGTTCATTTAGTTTTTCAATATCGGATTCAATTAAGTTTATTTTTTCTGTCGGATCTTGGTTTAAATTGTATAACCATTTTTTATTTTGAACTAAATCGACTTGTAATTTCCATCCATCTTTTATTAAAAATGAATAATCTCCTGATTTATTAAACAAAACTCTTTCAGGCTCCCCTTCATTTTCTCCACTTAAATAAGGAAGTATATTAACTCCATCAAACTCTATCTCTCTGAGATCATTTCTATTCATGTCAACATCTGCTACACTTGCCACAGTTGAGAATATATCTAAATTTGAAACTCTTCCATTATATGTTTTTCCTTTAGGAATTTTGTTGGGGTAACTAACTATGTAAGGAACATGAATTCCACCTTCAAAATGGGTTAATTTCCAACCTCTGTAAGGTTTGTTTAAATCGGGTAATCCTACGTAACCTGGAGCGCCGTTATCACTAGTGAAAATGATGATGGTATTATCGTTAATCTTATTTTTTTTCAGAACATCTCTAATTTTACCGACCCCTCTGTCTACAGTCATAACCATTGAAGCTAAAACCCTTTCCTCATGATTTTCAATAAAAGATAATTTTTCATAATCCTCTTTTTTGGCTTGAAGTGGACTATGAACAGCCCAATAGGCTAAATACAAGAAGAATGGTCTGTTTTTGTTCTTTACTATTACTTTTACTGCTTCATTAGTTAAATAATCGGTCAAATGCCCATCAGGATTCATTCTTGGCCCTTCATTAAAATTAACAGCATATGGAAGATTTCCCCAAAGAACTTTATCAATAGGATCAAAGTCTAATTTAGCGTTGATTACATTTTTATCATCTTCTGGTAAAAACAAAGATCCTTGATCCATTCTGAGACTTTCATCAAATCCATGTAATCTTGGTAGGAAGTTTTTAGCATGACCTAGATGCCATTTCCCAATATGAATATTGTGATAGCCTTCAGGTTTGAGCATTTCTGCAATAGTTTTTTCAGATTGTGGGATTCCCATTTCCTCGATATCTAAAATACTTTCTTCTCTCTCATCGTAATAAATACCATTAGCAACTTCATTTTTCTTTGAAAAAATACTTACGGCTTTCATCATAGATGAAGTGGTTGGAGTAAACTCAAACCCAAATCTAGTTGCAAACCTACCTGTTAAAAGAGAGGCTCTTGAAGGTGAACAAACCGGGCTTGAGGAGTATGCGTTTGTACATAATACACCTTCACTGGCTAACTTGTCAATATTGGGTGTTTTAAATGATCCATTTGCCATTCCACCTCCATAGGAACTAATTTGGTTGAAACCAAGGTCATCAACAAGAATAACTATTATATTTGGTTTCGAATTTGTTCTAGTTTCAGGTCCGTTTCCCCATTCAATTGGAGTATTTTTTGATGTTGGATTATTAAAGTTAGAGATATATTTCGGCATTTTATACCAGTTTTGAGAAAACCAAAATCCAATTGCAAAAGCAATAAAAATGAAACTTAATAAAAATTTAAAAAATTTATGTCTCATTTTAAATTTTATATTCTTTTATAATCTCTTCACAAGTTTCTATTGACCTAATTCCTCCAACTCCTTTGCCTGCCTGCCAAAACTTGACATTATCATCAAACGCAGTTTTACTGTAATTTTTTAAGCCTTTACTCATTAAATACATTCTTGCATATTTTTTAAGCTTAGGTCTTTTAAGCATAAAATTAATAATTGGCCCTGTTCTAAGACCACCTTTCATTATATCTTTTGTCTTTATAACAGATGAATTATTTCCTGCAACTTTATTGGTCCATACGATATCCTTTTCCTCAGAATTTACTATTGCTTTTTTATAACTATCAGTTACAATACATTCTTTACTGGCTAAAAATCTAGTACCAAGTTGTACTCCAGCATATCCCATTTCTATAACTTTTTTATAATCTTCTTTATTTCCAATTCCACCTGCGCATATTAATGGAACTTTAATATCTTTTAAATCTTCAATAAATTTTTCAGCAGATTGTATTCCTGTTTGACCACCTGCCCTCCAATTTATACAATTTAAGCCATCAACTCCACAATCAACCATAGCAAGAGCTACCTTTTTATTTGGGATATCATGGTAAACTTTGATGTTGTTTTCTTTAGCAATCTTCACAATTTCATGAGGTTTACCCAGAGATGTAAGGAAAAATTTAACTCCCTCTTCAATCGAAATATCCATCCATTTTTTCATTTGGTCATGATATTTTTGATTCGCTCCACCAAAAATCGTGAAATTAACTCCAAATGGCTTTGCAGTTAATTTTTTTATAAGCTTTAAACCCTCTCTAAAATCGTGTCCGTATAAAGATGTAAGTGCCACAGGTTGTACAACTCCAAAACCTCCAGCCTCTGAAACTGCTGCAATTAGCTCCGGATTTGATCCTGGGTACATTGGCCCACATACAACGGGGATTGTAGCTCCTGTGTCTTTTAAAAATTGTTTGGTAGATGATCCCATTATTTTAATAATTGTCTAGAAATTATAATTTTTTGAATTTCAGATGTTCCTTCATATATCTGAGTAATTTTTGCATCTCTCATTAGTCTCTCTACATGGTACTCTTTAACAAAACCATTTCCTCAGTGAATTTGAACAGCTTCAACAGTATGTTTCATTGCAATATCTCTAGCTGCTTGCTTAATCATCAAATGTTCATCGTTTAACTCAAAATTCATTTATTTAGTTTTTAGTTGCATATAAATTATACGTCCTTTCAAGTCCTGCGTCCCTATGCTCTAAAGCTTTAGAATAGCCAGGCATTTTTTCAAGATCTAACATTTTAACAGCTTTTGGATATTCAATAATTCCAATAGCTTCCCAGTTACCCATGGTATCTAAAGGTACATTATATTCAATTAATGTGTCACCAAGAACTCTTCCAGAATAAGTTACATCTCCTCCTAGTAATAACACACATTTAGTTGCAGTTTTACCATATTTTTCATAGTAAGCTTCTCTTCCAGAAATTGAAATAGAACGATCTTTATATTTGGCTGTTTTTCTTGACTGCAAAAGATTAATCATAAAAGCTTTTTTATTAGATTTCTCTTTTAAAATACGTTCAGCTTGTTTTTTTGTTGGAAGTAAATTTGAGTTATTATTTTCCAAATTTTGCAACTCTTTTCTTGAACTATTAATTAATTCTAAAAAATATCCAAAAGGTCTAAATAATTTTAAAAAATTTATTAATAATCTTGGGGGATTTTTTGGAGCAAGATTAAAAACTTGAATAGCTTCAACTTTAATTTTTCCAATTTCACTTTCATAAGTCTTTTCAAGCTCAGTCTTATTTTTAAATTCTATAATTAAAGCATTAGTCCAATAATCCTCCTTTCCTATATTAGTGTATTGACAATCAAACCAATGAGAAATTGTTATGTTTTCTTTTAAAAGACGATTTCTAAAATTCTCTGAATTTAAAGATTTGTTAAATCTTAAAAATATAAACAGTATAATTTTATTTGTATTTTCGTTATTAAATAATTTTATGGGGTCAGGAATAATATTTATCATTCAAATTTTAAATTGGTCTTATTTATAAATTTAGTATTTTTATACTAATTATGCAAAATCAAAAAGCCTAAAAGTGAGTAGTACAAGGATAAAAATTGTTAAGTCTTCCATTTTATTGTTCAATAACAAGGGCTTAGCTAATGTTCGTCTTCAGGACATAGCTGAATACAATAAAATTAGTCCAGGAAACTTAACTTATCACTTTAAAACTAAAAAAGACTTAATGGATTATATAATTTATTATATGATCAGAAAATTAGTTGAAATTGAAGCAACTCAAAGAGAATCCTTAAAACAAATGTCTTTATATAATATTTTAAGAAATAATCTTGTTTTTTTATTTAATTATAGATTTTTTTTTAGAGATATTTTAGAAATTATAAATTTAGTTCCAAACGCAAAATCTGTTTTCAAGGATGTAAATAAAATAAATGAAAAATTTTCAATTGAATACATTAATATTAGTATCAAAAATGGTTATATGAAAAAAGAAGCTTTTGATGGTCAGTACAAAACATTTGCAAAAAATAATTGGGCTATCGTTTCTTCATCCCTCACAACATGGGAGGTTTTAGATGATTCTAAAAACAAATATCGCAAGATATTAGATGAAATAATGGGTCATTTCTACCCATATTTGACTAAAAAAGGTGTAGATAGATACAATAAAAAAAAGAAAGAGATTTCAAAAAAAATAGATGACGATTTTAATAATCTTTAATTAGGAAAATAATCAGGTTTTAATTTTGTTGGAAATGTAATTCTAAAAGTTTCAGCGCCTGAAAAATTAGGTGC
>CAJWFY010000099.1 GCA_913031655.1 uncultured Flavobacteriaceae bacterium | reverse complement strand
TGTCCAAATCTTTTAAAATCTGCTTTTCTAACTCTTGGGCTATAATTAAATAAATCAGGTAAAAATTCAAAACCATTCCTTTGTTGATAATTACCAGTCAAAAATGCAGCTCTTGATGGTGCACAAACTGAAGCTGTAGCATAAGCTCTTGAAAAATTTATTCCATTTTTAGCAATTTCATCAATGTTTGTAGTCTGAATTAGCTTATTTCCATTGTATGAAATGTCAGCATAACCTAAATCGTCAGCAACAATTAAAATCACATTAGTGTGATCAGTATTTTTTAACGATAAATCAGGATATATAGCTGGATTAGAATCTGAAAATAAAAATGAATTATAAAACAAAATAAATGAAAAAGCAATGATTAAAGTAATACCACCATATAAGAGTTTTGTTTTATTTTTTAAATACAACCAAATAACCTCAGCTATTATTAGCGTAGGAAATATGAATTTGATAGTTCTGATGAATTCATCTTCAAATAAACCAATAGGGGACTCTACATTAATTTCAAAATGATATAGATGAATTTCTATTAGCTGAATAATCCAAGCCAAAACAGACCCAGTCAAAGTGATAAAAAGTATTCTTTTTATGGAACTAGTAAGCTTTTTGGTTGCAATTTTATTTAAATAAAATAGTCCTGGAAAAATAAAAATTAAAAATAGAATAACGACTCTTATAAAAGAATCACTTGAGATTAACGTTGGTAATGCAAATAGAGTATATTTTGTAGTTAATATTCCAGTAATAATAAATAGAAAAAAGTAAAAAAAGTTTTTATTTAAACTAATTTTTAATTTTTTTTTAAAAATAAAATAGGTGCCAATTAATCCTAAGATCAAATGAAAAAATCCAGGCACTGGATTTTCAAAACCAAAATTTAAGTTCGATTGAATGACTGCAAAAGCAATTCCTGTATTGAAAATTGAAAATATGATCAAAAAGGGAATATGTAGTTTTTTAAAATCAAAAAATTTCCAAGAATATAATGCAAAAAGTCCCAAAGAAAATGCAGCCACTCCGTACATTTTAGCAAAACCTATTGTAAGGGGACTGGCACTATTGAATTCAGGGATTTTTTCAGCTGCGAAAAACAATACTAATCCCGCTAGAATTTCTATAACTGCCGTTAAAAGAAAAAATTTTCTCATTATTTTCTGTCTAATATAGAGAGTCCAAATAAAATAATCAATAGCAAGGTTGCATATGGCGCATATGACACACCGGGCGTGATTCCGTTAGTGTACAACTCTTGAACAGCAATTTGATCTCTAATTAAAGGATAACCAAAAGTTCTGAACCCCCATTCAAATATCCAAATCAAATACATTAATGGTATTAATGTTCTGTAACGATAAATTACAATCCAGCAAACCAAACAAAAAATTAATTGTGCAAAACCCCACAAAGAAAAAAACCTGTAAATTAAAAGCATAGGATCGGGATCACCTGATATAGCTAAAAAGCTCCCAATTTCATGAAGTCCGTATTGTTCAAATAGCATATGAATAACTGAACGACAGGTCATTAGTATCGTGAAAAAAACAAATCCCCACAATGCTAACTTGTGACCCTTAAAGTTATTATCAGCATTTTTTGGAAGTATGTTTCTAAAATTAAAATACATTATTTATTATCTAAAATTTTCATCATTTTTTGAGGGGTTTCGTGTCCAGAATTTTGATTTTGTCCAGTAACAAATTTAGATTCATCGTCTGTAATAGTTAAATTTGCAAAAACATCTCTAAAAGCTGTTTTACTCTCAAAAATAACACCAGCTTTTATCAATTCTTCCTCTGGATGTTGAGGTGTAAAGAAAATTCCTAATTCTTTGATTTGTTTATTAGTAACACCAGTCATTCTTTTATTTTTTATTATTAGGTTTCCTAAAGAATCTTTAGCATTTATAAAACCAAGAACTCCATGACAGACTCCGCCAATTACAGAGTTTGAATTATAATAAGCTTGGCTTATTTTTTCTCCAAGTATTTCAGAATAACCAAGGTCATATGCAGCACCCCAACCACCAGCAATGAAAACTATATCGTAATTATCAATTTCGAGTTCATCAATTAAAATAGAATTTTCTACTTTTTCTTTTAGTATTGGGTCTTCAAGATACCTATTGTCTGAGCTTGTTTTAACAGCATAAAACAATGATTCGGGATCTACTGGAATTTTTCCACCTTTAATACTTGCGATATCAACTTCAATTCCAGAATCTGTAAATTCATAATAAGGGACAGTAAGCTCTGAAGCAAATACTCCAGTTAATTTTCCAGTTGTTTCACCAGGTTTTTTCAGCGTACTATGACTAGTTGATATTATTACCGCTTTTTTATAAGTGAAACTATATTTTTTACTATCATAATCAGGATGTAGTCCTGCTTTGTTTAATAGAGTAGGTAATGAGATAAAAAATAAGATAATAAATACTAAAACTATTCCAAGGATCTTATAAATTTTTTTCTTCATTATATTTTATTTTTAATAATAAACTTATGCATTCTATCTGCCATAATTTCTCCAATGTCTTCTTGAATAAAATGGTTTGCTTCTTTGAACTGTTCATGGTCCTGACCTTTAGCTCCTGGTACCATTTTAATAAATCTATTCTGAATTCTTGGAGTTCCAAGGAGCTTATCTTGTAATCCTATTAAAGATAAGAAAGGTTTTTTAAACTTTTTTAATCCTTCAATTCCTTTTAGAGTTTGACCAGTAATTCCAGCATTCATTGAGGGTAACGTTCTAGGACCGGCCATGAATATAAATGATGGAAATGGAGCTTGGTAGGCATCAAGTATTTTTTCATCTTTTTTAAAATCTCTTGACAATGAAAGACCCATGATTTCACTTATATGAACAAATGGAGTCGTTATACAATAAAGAATCCAAGATTGAAAGCTGTCAATTCCAAATCCATTTAAAATGTGATATGCCATTGCTTTTTTAAAGCCTTTTATTTTAGTATTTATTTGTATTGTTTCTGGAACATACAAAGGGTTTGATTCTTCAGTGAAGTTAGGCAGTTCAGCATTAGCTGCAATTATTCCAGAAAATAAATTAGGATTTTCTCCTGCTGTTCTAAGCCCTATCAGACTTCCCCAGTCCTGACAAAAAAGAGTAATTTTTTTGAGTTTTAATTTTTTGATAAAACCTAAAACGTTCTCGCAATGAGTGTTGTAAAGGTGATATTTAATTGAAATGGGCTTGTCAGATTTTCCCATTCCAATTAGATCTGGAGCTATACATCTGTAGCCCTTAGCAACTAGTTCATGAATCATTTTTCGATACAGGAAAGACCAAACAGGCTGACCATGGAGTAATAAAAGAGTTTTCCCGTCGCTAGGTCCAGCATCAACATAATGCATCTTAAGCCCGTTTAAATCGCAATAATTTTCATTAAAATTATAATCAGTAAGATTTGAAAAGCATTCTTGTGGAGTTTTTACATATTCAATTCCACTTTTTGTTTTGTAAATTTTAACACTATTATCCCAAAAAACTTCTTTTGGAAGTGGGGCTATTGTTTTTATTTGTCTATTTCTTGAATTTGGATCAATTTTAATTGGTGATCCCATTAATGAAACAATAAACTTTGTGACTTTTCTTTTTAAGTTTTTCATCAAAAAAAATTAATTTATTATAATATTTTTTTGAAGAGTTCTATATGATTCGATAGACTTTTGATCCTTTTTTTCAATTAATATTCTAATGATCATAAATCCTTTCTCTACAGGTGATGTTATCACGTTTTCTGATTTAGAATCATTAAAAGTTAATGTAAGATCTAGATTATTGGTATCAAACTCTTGATCGTTTTTTACAAACCAGTTTATTGTATTTGGTTTGTAAAATGAAACAGACCAATAAGTAGAGTCAGGCATATTCGCATTTATATTTAAATCTTTTTCACTTAAGTCGTAAAAAATAGTAGAATATAAAAAATCTGGGTTTGGCATTACTACATTTCTAGACTGGTCACTTGGTATATCAAAATGTTTTATTTCATTATCCTTTATATTTTGATTTTTTTCAATTTTATAATGAAAAACTTCGTAAACTATTTTTGGAATAAAATTAATAGTTAAATAATATGATCCAAAACTCCCTAAGAATAACATCAATAAATAGAAAATTACTTTTTTCATTTTTCTATTCTTTTAATTAAAGGAAGTTCTATTGATTCTAAGTTGTTGTATACATTCTTGGAGGGGTTATATAACCTTAAAGTAATATGAAATTTATTTTCATTTCCAGAGGGTAACCAATTAATATCTTTTTTATAAGATGATATTGTTATAGGATAATTGTTTTCAAAATTTTCTTTATTAATACTAAAAATATTAGATTCATTTTTTACTAAGTAATAATCCTCACCATATAAAGTGTAACTCCAATACCTGCCCTCTGGTGGAGTTCCAATAATTTCGTAATCGAATTCAGATGATAAAGTTTCCCCATCAGTGTCATTACTTGACAAGAAATAAAGCGCTTCTTTCTCATCAAGAGCAAAAACTCCAATTCTTGAAATATAAGCTCTTTGATAACTATCCTTTAAATCCATGTTTGGATTTACAGTCCAGTTACCGTTTTTTATAGAAAATTCATTATTTTGTGTTGAGGAGTTAATCTTTGAAATAGCTGTAGAACCTCCAATAATTATTGATAATAGAATTAATATTGGTATTATTATTTTATTTTTCATCTTATTTGATAATAAATTTACCCCCGTCATTGGCTAAATATACTTTTCCATTATTGAATTTTCATCATTTTTTTAGCCCAATTAACTAAGAATTTCATAGTTATCCTCTGAGAAAATCTTGACAGACGGTACATGAATTTAGCGTCTGGACCTATTACTAATCTGGTTTTCTTTTTTTGAATGGCTTGAATAATTTTTTTTGCAGTTTCATCTGCAGTAGTTGGAAAATGAGTGTCTAATTTTTTTAATTGAGCTTCAGTGAGATTTTGTCCTTCTATATTTCTTACAATATTCGTTTTAATTCCACCAGGATGAACACTTAAAACTACAACTCCGGTTTTGTTACATAATTCTTCTGCCGCCAAAGCTTCACTAAATCCTCTTATTCCAAATTTTGATACACTATAAGCTGACTGATATGGTGATCCTAAAAGTCCCCAAATACTTGAAATATTTACAACACTTGATTCTTTTTGTTTTCTTAGTTCTGGAACAAAAGCAAGGGATCCGTAAATCATTCCCCATAAATTAACTCCTATAACTTTTTCGTAATCTTCTATTGTTGTTTCAACAGCCGAAAAAGTTCCTATTGTAATTCCAGCATTATTTATTACTACATCCACTTTTTTAAAATGATTGAGTACATTTTTTGAAAATGTATCAAATTCTTCTTTTTTAGAAACATCAAAAACTTCAGAGTAGATGTCATTATTACTACCGATAAAAGTTAATGTTTCAACTAATGACTGCTTATTGAAATCATTAAGAGCTAATCTAGCCCCTTCTTTGTGCATTTTTATAGCAAGAGACCGGCCTATTCCAGAGCCAGCACCTGTAATAACTACAACTTTATTTTTAAGATCTTTCATTAAATTTTAACTATTAAAATCTTTAAAATCTTTTGAAGGATCGAAATCTATATTTGTTTTTAAAGAACTAAGTTCACTTCTTGAATCTTTAGATTTTATTATAGGAAACATTAATTGAACATACCAAGGTTCTTTCATTTTGTTCCATGCCCCAAATTTTGACGGATATTTTCTTGTAATTTTTGCTGTTCCAAATAAAATATCCCAAAAGAAAAGTAGGTTACCGTAGTTTCCATT
>CAJWFY010000098.1 GCA_913031655.1 uncultured Flavobacteriaceae bacterium | reverse complement strand
CATGTCATCAGCTTTCAATAATCTAAATAATATTGATTTAAGTAAAATACCTGATGCTACTAATTTAAAATTTGGAATTGCTATTTCAAAATGGAATAAAGAAATTACAGACAATTTACTTAACGGATGTGTCGATCTTCTTAAATCTAAAGGAGTTTTAGATGAAAATATTATTATATCTCATGTGCCTGGAAGTTTTGAGCTTATTTATGCTTCTAAAAAATTACAATTACAAGACGTTAATTCTGTGATTGCAATTGGTAATATAATCAGGGGAGAGACTATGCATTTTGATTTTATATGTAATGCAACTTCTATTGGCATTAAAGACTTAAATATATCTGGTAAATGTCCTGTAATATTTTGTGTTTTAACCGATGATAATATCCAACAATCTATCGATAGGAGTGGGGGTAAATACGGAAATAAAGGGTCTGAAGCTGCGATAGCGGCTATTGAAATGGCTCTTATTTAAAATACTTTCTTGGAACAAGTAGCATTCCAAAACATTCACCTTTTTCTTTTCCTATATGTTTGTGATGAATCTTATGTGCTCTTCTTAGTCCTTTAGCATATTTATTATCAATATTTCTTAATATTTTAATTCTTTGATGAATAAAAATATCATGAACTGTGAAGTACGCAACACCATATAGAAAAATACCTATGCCAATTGGAAGGCCATACCAAAAGTCTAACTCTCCCCATAACACTACAAAGAATATACTTATCGCAGCATATTTAACTCCGAAAAGATCATTTCTTTCAAACTTAGAATTATGATCTTTTTTGTGGTGATCTTTATGAAGATACCAAAGAAAACCGTGCATTATATATTTATGTGAAAACCATGCCATGAATTCCATTAAGCAAAATGTAAGTATTAAAGTCGAGATCCATAAAAAAGTATTCATTTTATAATATATTTAACCTGTATCTAACATAAGATCTAGCTAGAACATTAATTTTTTGATAATTAGGCACCCTTATTCTACTGTTTTTTATTTTCAAAGGATCAGTCTTTCTCAATTTATTGAGAAGTTTTAAATAATATTTATATGCTGTATATACTCCAAATCTTGCTGAAGATGGTAGCAATAATATTCCTTTTAAAGCATTTGTAAAGTCTTTATCAATTTCATTTAAAATAAACTGTTTTGATTTTTCATCAAACTTATCAATGTTTAAATTAGGGAAATACGATCTATTAAGACTTTCATGGTCTGCTTTAAGGTCTCTTAGGAAATTAACTTTTTGGAATGCTGATCCTAGAGACATAGCGTATGGTTTTAATTGATTGAATTTATCTTGATCTCCACTTACAAAAACTTTAAGACACATAAGACCTACTACATCGGCAGATCCATAAATATACTCATCAAATTCTTGCTTGTTTAAATATACTTTTTTGTCTAAATCCCATCTCATGCTTTTTAAAAAACTATTTACTAATTTAATATCGATATCGTATTTTAATAATGTTTTTTGAAAAGAATTTAAAATTGGGTTTAAACTTATTTTGTTAGTTATTGAATATCTTAATTCTTTCTCAAAATTATTAAGTAACTCTTCTTTATTATAGTCGTGAAAACTATCAACTATCTCATCAGCAAATCTAACAAAGCCATAGATATTATAAATATCTTGTCTAATAGAAGTTGATAACATTCTAGTGGCTAGTGAAAAGGATGTACTGTAAGACTCAGTTACAGTCTTAGAGCACATTTCAGAAACCTCATCAAATATTTTTTTCATTTTTTATAATTAAGTCAGCTACCAGTTTTCCAGAAACAATTGCTGGTGGAACTCCCGGACCAGGGACAGTTAATTGACCGCTAAAGTACAAATTTTTAACTTTTCTACTTCTTAATTTAGGCCTTAAAAAGGCAGTTTGCATTAATGTATTAGCTAAGCCGTAAGCATTTCCTCCATAGGAATTATATTCTTTTTCAAAATCATTAACACAAAAACTTTTTTTAAATATAATATGTTTTTTTAATTTTTCACCTGTTAACTTTTCTAGTCTTTCTATTATAATATCAAAATATTTATTTCTTATATCTTCATTATCTTCTAAGTTTGTTGCAATTGGAATCAAAAAAAATCCATTTTCACAATCTTTTGGTGCTGTATTGGGATTTGTAATTGAAGTAAAGTTTGCGTAAAAAAGAGGATCTTTTGTCCACTTAGGATGATCATAAATATCTTGCGCATGTTTTTCAAAGTCTGTATCAAAGAATAGATTGTGATGTGCTACGTTTGGAACTTTTTTATTGAATCCGACATAAAATAAAAGGGAAGAAGGAGCCCAAGTTTTTTTAGACCAGTATTTGTCAGAGTATTGCCTGTATTTTTGATCTAAAAGACTTTCAGTATGAGCATAATCCGCTCCAGAAATAATTAAACTACAATCATGTTTTATTCCATTAATTACAATTGCATCAACTTCATTATTTGTAACCTCAATTGAATCTACATTAGAATTTATTAAAAATTTAACACCTAATGATTCTCCGAGTTTTACCATTGAGCTAACTACATCAAAAAAACCATTTTTTGGTTGCCATGTTCCTAATCCAAAATCTGCATAATTCATAAAGCTATAGAATGCAGGAGTGTTTGAAGCTTTTGCTCCTAAGAATAAAACAGGGAATTCAAGTATTGCTTTTAGCCTATGACTTTTGAAACCTTTTCTGACTTCTCTTCTAATATTACTTATAAATGATTTTACTTTAAAAATGGTTTTCTTAGTAATAAGCTCCAAAGGAGAAATTCCTGGCATTTTATATAACATATCTTTCACTGCTATATCATAATTGTTTTTGGCTTCGTCCATGAACTTTTGTAATTGAACAGAACTCCCTTTTTCTTCTTTTTCAAATATTTCTTTAATTTTGTCTAAGGAGTCTTCAATAGAAATAGAGTCATTTTTTCCAAAGAATACCTTATAAGCTGGATTTAATTTCTCTAATTCATAGAAATCAGATCTACTTTTATTGAAATCTTCGAAAAACCTATCAAATACATCTGGCATCCAATACCAACTTGGACCCATATCAAATGTAAATCCATCTTTTTTGAATTGTCTTGCTCTTCCTCCTAGTGAACTATTTTTTTCTATAACTGTAACGTTATAGCCGACTTTAGCTAAGTAACAAGAAGCGGATAATGATGAAAATCCAGATCCAATGATGAAAACATTTTTATTCATTATGTATGTTTAAGACAAAAACAGTGTGCGCACGAGAGGATTTGAACCTCCACGGGATATTATTCCCACTAGGCCCTCAACCTAGCGCGTCTACCAATTCCGCCACGTGCGCAGAACTATAAAGTGACCTGGCTGGGGCTCGAACCCAGGACCCTCTCCTTAAAAGGGAGATGCTCTACCAGCTGAGCTACCAGGTCTTAGTGATTTGGCTGGGGTTCGAACCCAGGACCCTCTCCTTAAAAGGGAGATGCTCTACCAGCTGAGCTACCAAATCTTAATTAGATTTTTAATGGCTGCAAATATAGGTTCAATAAATTTATTAATCAAAGAGAATTTCTTATAAATTTGTTGAATTATATATATTTATTTTGGAAAAACATTCTCTTACTATTAACTCTCATATAATACTTATAGGATACATGGGTTGTGGAAAGTCATCCGTAGCAAAATACATTGCTAATTTTGCAGACTTAAAGCATATTGACCTTGATGAATATATAGTAAATAAAGAGAGTAGAAGCATCTCAGATATCTTTAATTTAAGTGGTGAATTAGAATTTAGAAAAATTGAACGTGCTTATTTAATAGAATTGCTGAACTCTAGAGAAAAATTAATTTTATCATTGGGTGGTGGAACTCCCTGTTATTATGATAATATTAATTTAATATTAAACTCCACTAAGAATGTGTGTTTCATAAATACTCCTAATAATGTTTTATCTAAAAGATTATTTAAAGAAAAATCAAAAAGACCTCTTTTAAACTCAATTGATTCAGAAAATAAAATGTTAGAATATGTATCTAAACATCTTTTTGAAAGAATGCCTTTTTATAACAAGGCATGTTTTAAAATAAATTCTAAAGAAAAAAATATTTCAGAAATATCAAGAGAAATTTTAAAAATGATTAGTCTATAAAAGCGTGAGAGTTTTTGTTTCCAAATACTACAGTCACATTTTCTTTAATTGATGTTGAAAGTGAAATTCCTTTAAAATCAATCTTGATTGGAAATTTTTTATGGTTTCTGTCAATTAAAACTGCAGTATTAAAGTTGGATAAAGGAACATCTAATAAATACTTAACACAATGTATTAAAGTCCTGCCAGAGTTTAAGACATCGTCAATTAAAACTATTGATTTGTCTTTAAGTTCTATTAAATCACAATTTAGTTCAATAGGATTTAATGGTTTTTTTTTATTAATTTTTATAGAAAATAATTGAACTTTATATTTCGATATTTTTTTTAATTCCTTTTCTATTAGTTCAGATAATATAAATCCATTTTTTAACACCCCAATTAAAATAACCTCCTTGTTGTTTATGTTTTTTTCATGTATTTGAAAGGAAATTCTTTTGACAATTTTATCAATACGATCTTGATCTAATATTTTATGTTTTAAATTCAAAATTAATTATTGTTATACATAAAGGTAATTATTCATTTAGATAATCTTGTATATCTCTTCTCTCTTTTTTAGTTGGTTTCCCTTTAAATTTAAAATTATTTTTATTATTTAGTAAAGTTTCTTTTTTTTCTAACTCTACTTTTGGAGTAATATTTAAAATATATAAGTCAACTATTTTAGCACCAACTCTTGAAGGAGGTAGATCTGTTATTTTAAACTGATTTAAAATTTGATTTTTTTTAACAAATATAATCGTGTTTGGAAAAACTTCATAAGATGGTTTTATGGAGTTTGAATCTATTTTCACATGTCCTTTTTTACAAGCATTACTAGCGATTGTTCGGGTCTTGTATATTCTAGAATACCATAAAAATTTGTCGATTCTCATTTAATAATTATATATATATTATATATATCAAAAATATAAGAAAATTGTATCTTGCAGCAAATTTTATATAATTTATGAGAAATTTTTTCAAATTTATTTTTTTTAATTTCTTTTTAATCTTAGTTGTTTATTCATGTAAAAAGGACGACTCCTCTATTGAAGATGTTCCTTTAAAAGATATTGCAACACAATATGTTATAGAAAATGATTCTATTATAGAGTTTCTTCAGACTCATTTTTATAATTATGAAGACTTCGAAAACTTATCAAATACTAGTACTATAGAATTAATGATTGATACAATTTCCGGAGATAACAGTGACAAAATTCCTCTATTTAATCAAGTATCGACTATTAGTATTGATATTGAAGGGGATGACGAAGTGATTACTGCACACAACATGTATTATATTATTAACAGAGAAGGATCTGGAAACACTCCTACGGTTGCGGATTCTGTTTTTGTAGCTTATAAGGGATTAACTCTTGGTAATGATACTTTTGATTTTAGAAAGAGCCCTATTTGGCTCGATAACACATCCGTAGTTAGAGGTTTTAAAGAATTTACTGCCATGCTTAAAAGAGGAGATATTTCTACTAATAATGATGGAACTTATTTATTGAGTAATTATGGTATTGGGACAGTCATTATGCCATCTGCTTTAGGATATTTTAATAATGGTACAGGATTAATTTCCGCATACTCTCCCTTAATTTTTCAAATAAACTTATCTACTTATAATACTACTGATCATGATTATGATGGAATTAACTCAATAGATGAGGATTTAAATGGTAATCACGTCTTTAGTGACGATGATACAGATCAGGA
>CAJWFY010000097.1 GCA_913031655.1 uncultured Flavobacteriaceae bacterium | reverse complement strand
CGGATGAAATAAATCAAAATGATGAAATAAATTCATCAATCGAATCATATATAAACTAAACACAAGCAACCCAAGAGTTGCAATAATAGGTTCTTACCAACAACCAGCGTTATACAAAGAAATGTTTGTGTTTAAAGGGAAGAAGATTAAGAAGATTTAGATAATTCTTACATTTATAGTTGTAAAAAACTAGTTCTAATATAACGGGTTTAGATTAACTAGGGTTAGATAATTTTTTTTCTGTTGTTGAAATACAAATTTTAAACAAGAATAAATGAAGACTTTAGAAAAAGAAATTACTGTTTCTAAAAATGATTTAGATGAGTTAAATCATGTAAATAATATTGTCTATGTTCATTGGATACAAGAAATTGCTAAAAATCATTGGAAAAGTCTTGTTTCAAATGAAATAATAAAAAATTATTATTGGGTCTTATTAGAACATCAAATAAAATACCTACATCCCGCATTATTAGATGACAAAATTAGAATTAAAACATATATTGAAAAAACCGAAGGAATCAGGTCTAACAGAATAGTAGAAATATATAACAAGGATACTTGCAAATTGCTTGTAACATCTAAAACTACATGGTGTTTAATTAATGCTAAAACAAATAAACCCAATAGAATAACAGATGAAATAAAACAGGCTTTTAGCTAATGAAAAAACTAATTACATTATTAATATTTAGGATTCTAGGTATTCTTGATTCTCAACCTAAGTCATGTTGAGTTATTATTTCTCCAGCTTGATATAAAATTTCTTTTTCGAATTCGCCATTTTCATTATAATCTTTAAATAAACCCTCCTTCTGGTCACATTTATAATTTCCCTGTCTTGATAATTGACCATTTTCATGATACCATTTTAACAATCCCTCACGTTTACCCTCTTTTAAATTTTCTTCTAATTCTAATCGACCGTTCTCATTATAGAATTTAGTTACCCCATCCTGTTTATCTTCTTTCCAATTCACTTCTTGTTCTAATTGACCATCATCTTTATAAATTCTCCATAACCCTTCTTTTTTATCTTCTTTATAATTTCCATCTTGTTCTAATTGACCATTTTCATGATAAGATTTATACTCTCCCTCAAGCTTATCAGCTTTCAGATTTAATTCCTTTTTTTTATTACTTTTTAAAAAGTCCAATACTCCCATTTTATAATTTTAATTGTTAACTATAAGTCTTATTGAAACCGTAGGGTTTTATAAATACTAAGTCTAATAAATTGCTTGAACGAACATTATTTCTAAATTAAATTCTCCCTTTTGCTTATCTGAAATCAGGAACCCCATTGAGTTCATATTCTCAATTTTAAGTTTTGGAGATGAACGAGAATAATAACCCATAAATGTTGGCTTTAAGTTTTTTAATGGTATTTCAATGTCTAACCAAGTTCCTTTTTTAGTTTCAAAGTTTGAAGAATAATTTGTCGATCTATAACTTTCACTAAATCGAAATTTATAAGTTTTCCCATCTCCCTTGACTCTAAGTTTAAAGGACGTAACGTCTTTTAAATTAACCGTCTCAATATCCAATCTACAAGATGCAAATCCACCATTATTATCCAATGAAACCTCTCCACTAAAAATTAAATTTCCCTCTTCATTTATATACATAGTTGAGGCGGATACTCCTCCCATGACATTATCATTAACAATTCTCCAGTTTTTAATTCCTATTTCCTTTACAGGATTAATGATTTCAATGTTTTGAGAGAATAAGGGAAGAGACATAATTAAAAATGGTATTAAAACATAAATTTTCATAAATAAGATTATTTTTTGTTTTAGGATTTATTATCCTTCAACTGTTGTATTAGTATCCATAATTTGAATCATAAACACTTTTATTAATACTCAAATTTTATGCCAAAGATTAATGATAAAAAGAGCAAGAAAACTAAATGAAGGGTAATTAATAACAATTATTATTTAAAATAATTCAAAATAAATATATTTTAAAAAACATTTTCAAGCTTCAAGCCTTCACTAGGTAAAACTGTATTTATATCATTTGTATATCCTTTTAAGCTCAGATAAAACTCGTCTACACTCATCGTGAAAACTTCGTTAAATTTTGTTTTCCAATTTTGATTTGTTGGATTTGTTAACCAATAATCTTTTAAAACTTTTTTAAAGGCTTCATTTTCATTTATGCCAGTTTTTTGTAATTCTTTTGCAAGAGCTAAAAACATAAAAACTGAAGAAGAATAATTAGAATCTTGGGATTTAGAAGCGTCATAAGTTTCAAAAATATTAGGAGTGTCAATTGCTGCTTTATCTACTCTGTTCTGATCATTTTTAAAATAATTATAAGAATAATATTGCTGAATGTATAAAGATTCAAATGTAGCTGCTCCTCCCTCAGACATCCATTTTAACTCTATATTTCTGTCAAAAAAGTTTTTTGAAAGTGACATTTGATATACATGAAAATATTCGTGGTCAATTACAGAGTATCTATGAAATTGTTTAAACTGGAACTCTTCTTTTGGAATTTCTAAAACCATATATTTTCCATTTACACTAGCTCCATTTCCGCTAATAGAAGCGCCTGAAGCATCTCCTATTTTATCTTTATATGGTTTATCTACACTACTGTTCCATGCGTAAATAGGCAGTTCATAAAAATGATTACTAGGTGCAATGGGAATTAATTGCTCTAAATTTTTCATAATTATGTAAAACTCATCAGTCCAGTCACTTGGTAAGCTGTTATGTATGTTGTAAATAAAGGTGAACTCAGTTGGGTTAGTTTCTGGAATTTCATCTTCAGAAGAACCGCATGAAACAAAAAGAAATAAGAAAAGTAGGGTTATTAATTTTTTCATTTTAAGTATTTGGGTTCAAATATAAAATTTTAAAGACCAAGTAAACAAATAGTTAATTGTAAAATTAGATAGCATTTTTTTTATTAAATAATCATTAAGAAATTCATGTTTTTTTCTTTTGAATTAACTCTTTCTATACTATCTTTAGTTAAGCAAATTTTGAACATAAGTAATTTGTATTTAACAACTTATAAATTTTTAATAGATGGATAGTAATTCAAGTAATAACAGTGAAGGTAAATGCCCATTCATGCACGGTTCAACTACTACGCAAGAAAATTCAGTTACAAAATGGTGGCCAAAATCACTAAATCTAGATATTTTACATCAACATGATCTAAAAACGAATCCTTATGGCAAAGATTTTAGTTATAGAGATTCTGTAAAAAAATTAAACTTTAAATCACTTGAAAAAGAGATGCATGATTTAATGACTCAACCTCAAGAGTGGTGGCCTGCTGATTGGGGACATTATGGTGGCTTAATGATTAGAATGGCATGGCATGCAGCTGGAACATACAGGACTGGAGATGGTAGAGGTGGCGCAGGAACTGGAAACTTAAGATTTGCTCCTCTTAACTCTTGGCCGGATAATGGCAATTTAGATAAGGCTAGACGACTTTTATGGCCTATTAAAAAAAAATATGGAAATAATATTAGTTGGGCTGATTTATTTATTTTGGCTGGTAATATAGCTTATGAAAGTATGGGGCTTAAAACGTTTGGTTTTTCATATGGAAGAGCAGATATATGGCATCCCGAAAAAGATATTTATTGGGGTTCAGAAAAAGAATTTTTAGCTCCAAGTGAAGAACGTTATTCCAATCTTGATGATGCTTCTACATTGGAACAGCCATTGGGAGCTACTCATATGGGTTTAATTTATGTTAATCCTCAGGGTGTTAACGGTAAGCCTGATCCATTAAAAACAGCCTTTCACGTAAGAGAAACTTTTGCTAGAATGGCTATGAATGATGAAGAAACTGTGGCACTTACTGCCGGTGGTCATACCGTTGGTAAAGCGCATGGAAATGGAGACGATAGTGTTTTAGGTCCTGAGCCTGAAGGTGCTAACATTGAAAATCAAGGTTTTGGTTGGATTAACCCTAAGGGAAACGGAAACGGAGCTGACACGATAACTAGTGGTTTGGAAGGTGCATGGACAACTAATCCAACAAAATGGGATAATGGATATTTCGATATGCTTTTTAACCACGAATGGGAATTAAGAAAAAGTCCTGCTGGTGCGTGGCAATGGGAGCCTATTAGTATTGATGAAAATAAAAAACCCGTTGATGCAAATAATCCTGAAGTTAGACAAAACCCAATAATGACTGATGCTGACATGGCAATGAAAGAAGATCCTATATATAGAAAGATTTCATTGAAATTTAAAGATGACCAAGAATATTTTTCTGAAACATTTGCTAGAGCTTGGTTTAAACTAACTCATAGAGATATGGGTTCAAAAAGCAGATACATTGGACCAAATTTTCCATCTGAAGAATTAATATGGCAAGACCCTGTTCCTACTGGAAAATCAGATTATAATGCTGAGAATATAAAAACTAAAATTTCAGAATCAGGTTTATCTATTTCTGATCGTATTACAGTTGCTTGGGACAGTGCAAGAACCTTTAGAGGTTCAGATCTAAGAGGAGGAGTTAATGGTGCTAGAATTAGACTTTCACCACAAAATAATTGGGAGGGGAATGAACCTGCACGTTTAGCAAAGACTTTGTCTTTATTAGAACCAATTGCTTCTGAATTTGGAATTAGTTTAGCAGATACTATTGTTTTAGCCGGAAACTCTGCAGTTGAAGAAGCTGCAAAAGCTGCAGGATATAATGTAGAAGTATCATTTAAATCTGGCAGAGGTGATGCATCTCAAGAATTGACAGACGAAAATTCTTTTAGTAATCTCGAACCATTTGCAGATGGATATAGAAATTGGGTTAAGAAAGAACATTCAAGTAATGCTGAGGAAATGATGATCGATAGAACTCAATTATTAGGATTAACAGCACCCGAAATGACTGTACTTGTTGGTGGAATGAGAGTTTTAGGAACTAATTATAATGATAGTAGTGATGGTGTTTTAACAAACCAACCAGGTGTTTTATCTAATGATTTTTTTGTCAATTTAATGGATATGAATAATAAATGGAGTGTTGTTGGAGACAATAAATACGAAATAATTGATAGAAGTTCAGGGAATGTTAAATGGACTGCTTCAGCTGTTGATCTAATTTTTGGATCTAACTCGATACTGCGTTCTTATGCTGAGGTTTATGCACAAGATGATAATAAAGAAAAATTTGTAAATGATTTTATTTCAGCATGGACTAAAGTCATGACTTTAGATATGCATTAAGAAATTATTTTCTAGAATTTAATTTAGCAAGAAGTCTTAAGATTTCTAGGTACAACCAAACTAGTGTAACTAAGAGTCCAAAAGCACCATACCATTCCATATATTTAGGAGCTCCTTTTTCTGCTCCTTCTTCAATAAAATCAAAATCTAAAACTAAATTTAGAGAAGCAATAACCACAACAACTAAACTAAATCCAATACTCATAAGTGAACCATTAGTTGGGTTCATAATTGAGAATCCAGCACCAAAAAAGCTTGCAAAGAATGAAAATAAATAAACTAATGCGATTCCTCCAGTAGCTGCAAATACTCCTAATTTAAAATTTTCTGTAGCTTTAATTACCCCAGATCTATAGGCAAAAAGTAACGAAAGTAAGATAGAAACAGTAATCATTATTGCATTAAATACTATACCATCATATAATTGGCTGTACTTAAAAGAAATACCACCTAATAATAATCCTTGAAAAAGAGCATAAATAGGTACTGTAATTGGAGCCCATGTTTTTTTGAAAATTGTAATTATAGCAACTATAAAGCCGCCAATCCCCCCTAAAATAGTTAAATAAAACATTTCTTCTGAAAATGAAAAATATCCAGCTGTTAACAACAAGAGTAACGAAATAGCTGTCTTGTCAACTGTTCCCTTAATAGTCATAACATCATCTTTTAATAAAGCTCCCTGATTTCTTTGGGCTGTATTTTCAAAAGTTTTAGAACTTAAAGCTGGATTTCCTGATCTGAACGACAAATGTCTATTTCTCATTTTTTTTTACAAATTTAAATAAAAATTAGTTATTCATTTTAGTTAAATTGTAAATGAATAATA
>CAJWFY010000096.1 GCA_913031655.1 uncultured Flavobacteriaceae bacterium | reverse complement strand
AGATGGTGTTAAGCAATAACCTTTAAACAAACTAAAAGCAAAATGAAAAAACTAATTCTACTATTATGCACAATATCTTTATCGGCGAATTTAATTGATCAAGAAAACAAAGCAATTCAATGGCCAGATGGAAATACAATGGCTATAAGTCTCACATGGGACGACGCTCGAGATAGCCAAGTTTTAGTAGGTACACCGATTTTAGATAAATATGAGGTAAAAGCTACTTTTTATGTTGTTCCTTCCTCTGTTGAAAGAGAGTTGGAGGGTTGGAAATCAGCAGTATTGAATGGTCATGAAATAGGTAATCATTCCTTATTACACCCATGTTCAGAAAGCTACCCATGGTCCAGAGATAACGCTATTGAAGATTATTCGTTAAATCGGATGCGGAAAGAATTGATTAAGGCTAATGTAGAAATTGAAAAATTATTGGGTGTTACACCTACCGAATTTGCCTACCCTTGCGGGAATACATATCTAGGGCGAGATAAAAAGATCAAAAGTTATGTTCCTGTTGTACGCAAACTATTTTCCACAGGAAGAACTTTTGCGGACATATCGTCCAATGATCTTGATCTTGATTTTGCTAGGCTATCGTGTGTCATAATGGATAATAAAGATTTTAAAAGCATCAAGAGTCAGATTGAACATGCAAGGGAACAAGGCAAGTGGCTAATATTGGGAGGGCATGAAATAGGACACAAAGAGATAAAAACAGATTACTTGACCAACATAGAGATGTTAGAAGAACTATTGGACTACATTAAAAATCCCACAAACAAAATATGGACCGCGCCAGTAGGAGAAATTGCATCGTATATAAAGGCGAATAATAAAAATTGAGATTTATGAAGAAAGAAATGAATGTTAATTCAAAGAAACCAAAAGCAGTTTTTATTTACTCTCGAACTTATACTTTTTTTAAAATCTAGTTTCATTATATAGTTTCATTCTAAAGTGTCTTACCATTATATTTGAATTAAAATAATAATTATGTCAGATAAACCTAAATGTGGATGTGGAAATACACAAAACCCTAATGGATTTTGTGATGGTTCTCACAACAACCAAATAGATTAGATAAACAGTATTAATCCTGTTTTACTAAAATACTATTTCACCATCTACTTATTGTTCATTCTTCGCTCATTGTTAATAGCCTAAGAGAATCTTCTCATTTGTCTACAAATAAGAGTATAAATTTACTGTACGGATAAAACAGGTGCTTATTTGCATTTTCTGATGAGCTTCATACTTTATCAATTCTCTCTAAATTGCTCCTCATTAAAAGCTAATTTATTTATTAACTCCTTAGCTTCTGATGGTGTTTTGTTAGTAGAGTTTTTTTAGTCTCCCTAATCCGAATATATCATTTGATTTAAATGACAATCATTTTGTGAAAGAGATTACCGATGTTTATATTTATACTAATGATAACAAGAAATATAATAGCACAATTTTTATTGATCCTTTTTCTAGGTAGTGGTATTTGTAATGCGCAATCTGATTTTATAGAATTTTCGGGAAAAATAATCAATGCAGAAAACAAGGAACCTTTAATCTTTGCAAATTTAAATGTCTTAGGATCTAATATCAGTACTATTAGCAATAGCAAGGGGGCTTTTAAAATTAAAATACCTAAATCACATTCCTTATCTAAAGTCAAGGTATCGTTTATCGGATTTAAAACTAGAATAATTGATTTAAAATCATTTGAAAATAAAAAAACTATTTCTTTAAATGTTTTTGTCACTCCTCTTTCTGAAATGGTGTTGAGTATTCCAAAAGATGTGGAAGGATTAGTTAGAGAAACTTTATCTAACTCAGACAAAAACTATTTAGAAGAAAATACTATTATGACGGCTTTTTATAGAGAAACAATAAAAAGAAAAAGAAGAAATGTGTCCCTTTCAGAAGCAGTTGTAAATATCTACAAGTCTTCCTATGAATCATCCTCTAAGAAAGATGGAATTAAAATTTTAAAAATAAGGAAGGACACCGATTATTCAAGGCTAGATACAGTAGCTCTTAAACTTTCTGGAGGTCCATTCAATACTTTATTTCAGGACATAATTAAATACCCTAATTATTTTATTCCTTCATTTTTTATGTCAAATTATTCCTTTTCAGTTCACAGAACTTCTAAAATTAATAATAGGCCTGTTTATGTAATTAGATTTAAACAGAAAGAAAATGTTATTGAACCTTTTTATTATGGAGAGTTATTTATAGATGGCGAAAATAAAATTTTATTAAGCGCAACGTATTCTTTGAACGTGTCTGATAGAAAAAAAGCTTCTGAATTATTTGTAAAGAAAAAACCTAAAGGGGTAAATGTATGGCCAACAAAAGCGGTCTACAGAGTAGATTATGCTCAAAGAAACGGAAGATGGTTTTATAGTTACAGTAATCTATCTGTTGATTTTAAAGTAAATTGGGATAGGAAAATATTTAATACCACCTATTCTTTATCTACTGAGATGGCTATTACCGATTGGATTGAAAACAGAACTTTAGACTATCCTAAAAGAAAAGAATTAATTAACCCTTCTATTATTTTAACAGATTCAAAAGTAGGGTTTCAAGATTTAAATTTTTGGGGAGAGGATAATATAATAGAGCCTGAAAACTCAATACAGAACGCAATTAAAAAAATTAAAAAGAAACTAGACAAAATCAATAAATAGTTTTGAATTACTATTCTGGTTATTTATTAAAATCTTATTCATTTCCTTTCTTTAAAAACAACTGCTAGGATATTTTTGCAACCAATGTTATTTCAATTGTTGCGTTTGAAGGCAACGAGGCAACTCCAATCGCAGCACGACTTCCTATGCAATTATCCCCAAAGTTTTCAACAAGTAAATCAGATGCGTAATCTGCAACTTTAGCATGTTCAGTAAATCCATCTTGAGCATTCAAAAAGACATTGAGTTGAAGGATTACAGATATTCTCTCATCTTCAATTAAACAAGCTTCTGCAGCATTTATTGCATTTAATGTTGCTAAACGTACAGCATCTCTGTACGATTCTATTGGATCTAAAACTCTAATTTTTCCTGAATAGATAAGGCTTCCTGCTTTTCGAGGTGTCATTCCTGATGTATATACTAAATCTGCATGCCTAACAGCTGACAAGTATTTTCCTTGTGGAATTGGTTGTTCTATGTTTTTGTTCATATTTTATAAATTTCAACCATTTTTACGATTCGTTTTGCAGCTGAAACAGCCTTGTGTTGGTTCTGAGAAAAGTTTAGTCGGATACTGTCGATACAGGCAGGGTCAAATTCTGATCCTGGTGTAACTATCACATTTGCTTGATAACGTAGTAAGCGCACAAAAGTATATAAGTCTACTTTTAGAGAAGGTAACTGAGGAAAAAGGTAGCTACCAGCCTGTGGACTTGCAGTGTAGAGATTTGCAGTCTTAAAAATTTCTAGTAATTTGTCTCTAATTGACTCGTGCTGTTGAATGCGGTTTTCCATCCACCCTGAAGGTTCTACGAACCAAGTATCAAGAGCAGCTTGACTGTACCCAGCAGCCCTTAAAGAGACGATTGCTTGAAGACTTTCCATTCTTTCAATCAACTTTGGTGTACCAAATGCTACTCCAAGGCGGAATCCACTAAGAGATTCAGTTTTTGAAGGCCCCATAATAGTAATAAGATTTTTAGGCTGAACATCACAAGATCGAAGGTGAGTATAGACCTCCTTACTATATAACATTCTAGAATACAGTTGATCTACTATTACAGTAACGTCGTATGTTGCTGCTAGATTTGCTATTTTATTAATAGTGTTTTCTGAATAGACAAGACCAGTTGGATTATTGGGTGTTGAAAAGACTAATACCTTTGTTTTATTTTTAAAGGCGTCTTCAATTCGGTTAAGATCTGGACCATTATTAAATTTAGAATTTTGGTAGTTCAAAGGGATTGGTACTACTTCTCCTCCAAAAAATTTAACAAGTTTTCGGTTGGCAAAATAGTCTGGTTCAACTACAGCAACTTTAGTTCCAAGAGTGACTGTAGCGCCAAGTGCTAAAAATAATGCACCTTGAGTCCCTGGACAAATAATCAATTCACTATTAGCTTTAATTGTTCGACCAGTAAACTCTCCAAGTCTAACAGCAAGTTTATTTCGTATTTCAGCTGATCCTCTATACTCTGTATAGGCTTGACTCCCGCCTTTATTGAAACCATTTTTCCAGGCAGTATCAGAACCTGGTGTTGGAGGGAAGGCATCTACATCCCCATGTGAGAAATCAACAGCAGCCCCATCAAGCTTATCTCCACGCATAATGGAATTAATATCTCCTAGATCTTGTCTAACTTCTTGACCAGGAGCATTATTTGCCTCTAAAGCTTTAAATTTTTCATCTAGTGTTATAGTCTTGTAATTCATAAAATAGTTCCTAATTTTTTTTTAATAAAACAATTTACTCCGATTGCAGATAACTATGTGTTTTTGATTTTATTCATTTAAAATTTTCCAATAATTAATTTTTCAACGGTAAAGATTTGGAAGGTCTAAATTCTGTTAACCCTTTTTCTTTAATTATTTTTTCTATTTCTCTTATTTTAGAAGGAACAAAATCACTTAAATTTTCGACACCATTTTTTGTAACTACCGCAACATCCTCAATTCTTATGTACAATTTTTCTTCAGGAATCCATATCATAGGATCAATAGTGAATACCATTCCTTCTTTTAGGTTTGTTCCATGCACTCTACCAACATCGTGTACAGCCATCCCAACAGGATGTTGAAAGTGTCCCTTGAACAATAAAGCTTTTTGCACAGCCTTTAAATGTATAGCTTTTGAAAATGTTTTGCCAACAAGGTATTCTTTCATTTGTTTAGCCGCCTTGCTCAATACTTCATTTGAATTTACGCCTGGTTTAATGTACTGAAATAAAGCATCTCTATATGCGACTATAAACTCATATAGCTCTGTTTGTTCTTTGTTAAAAACTCCATTAACTGGCCAAATTCTAGTAACATCACTAGTGTAATTATGGTAGTCTGGGGCATAATCCATAAGGACCAAATCACCATTGTTTAAAATATCTTTTTTTCTAAAATAATGTCCCATATAGGCATTCGATCCACCACCAATAATAGCAGGGTATCCATCCCCTTGTGAACCATACTGATAGAAAACATATTTTGCAGCTGCATCAAGTTGATACTCATAAATACCTGGCTTGGTTGATCGCATGGCTTCAATAATTCCTAAACCTGCAATTTCTGTAGCTTTTCTAATAATTTCGATTTCTTTAGGGCTTTTAATTAAACGCATTGAGTCTAGAAGTGGAGATAGATTTCTGATTTTAAACTCAGGAAAACGTTCATTAATTAATTTTATAAATCTAGATTCACGTGTAGTCTCAGAGCTCCAAGGATCAGCTGCACTGCGAGCATGTCCAAATAATATTTCGTCTCTACTATCATTTCCTGTTTCTGCAGGACTAAAGGGTGTGTATAGCACGGGATTAGAACCGTTTATTAGACCAGTTCCAATTAAGTCATTTCCAAGGAAATCTAAAGATTTGACACTATTTACACCTGTCAATTTTTTAATTAAATCTTCATCATCAGATGATAAAATTTTACCTTGACTTTTTTCTCTATTATTATCTCTTTTAGGTAAATAGATTGTTGTGCTTTTATTTTTCCCGTTTAGTAATAAATAGGCATGTCCTTCCTCAATTCCACATAAATAATAAAAAGTGTTCGTTTGCCTAAAAACTTTGAATCCAGCAACGCTTGACGCTCCTTGAATTAATGCAATGGCATTATTTCCGATCTCGTTAAAAATTTTAGACCTTCTAGCTTCGAATTCACTTATTGTGAAATCAGTTTGGTAATAATTCTTTTCTTGAGAAAAAAGAACATCTTTATTAAATAAAATTAAAATAGCTGATACGAAAAGAAGTTTTTTTAAATGCATTATTACCTTTTTTTAATTGATTTAACAATAGTGATTTTTATTTGTAACTTGATATAATAACAATTTAAGAATAATTTTTAATATTAATAAG
>CAJWFY010000095.1 GCA_913031655.1 uncultured Flavobacteriaceae bacterium | reverse complement strand
TGGGATAAATTAAAAGATTTAATATAATAAACAAATTATGGCACATCCTAAAAGAAAAATTTCTAAAACTAGAAGAGATAAAAGGAGAACGCATTACAAGGTTGCAGACTCTCAAATAGCAACTTGTAAAACAACAGGTGAAGCACACCTTTACCATAGGGCTCATTGGCATGAAGGAAAACTTTACTACAGAGGAAAGGTTTTAATTGATAATGCTGCTCAAGCAGAAGCATAAATTGCATTAGCTAAAAAAGCATTTTTGATGTTTTTTGATGTTTTTTCGCCTTTTTTTGATGTTTTTTGCCTTTTTTTGTCATTTTTTCCTCATTTTTGATTAATATTAGAAATATTTAATTTGAAAAAAATTCACGCTTCAATTAGTGCAGTTGGATCTTATTTGCCTGAACAAACTTTATCAAATTCTGATTTAGAAAAAATGGTTGATACCAATGATGAGTGGATTACAATCAGGACAGGAATTAAAGAAAGAAGAATTTTAAAGAAAGGATTAGGAGTTTCTTTTATGGCAATTAATGCTGCTAAATCTATAATAGAAAAAAAAAAGGTTAACCCACTAGACATTGACATGGTCATTGTCGCAACAATCACCCCGGACATGCATGCAACTGCTACAGCGGCTTATGTTGCTTCTGAAATCGGAGCTAATAATGCTTTTGGATATGACTTGAGTGCAGCTTGCTCAGGATTTTTATTTGGAATGTCTACTGCTTCAGCATTCATAGAGTCTGGACGTTATAAAAAAATTCTTTTAATAGGAGCAGACAAGATGTCTTCAATTGTAGACTATTCTGATAGAAACACATGTATTATTTTCGGAGATGGAGCCGGCGCTGTTTTGTTAGAGCCAAATTTAGAGGGGTTGGGAGTTCAAGACGAGTATTTACGCTCTGATGGAATAGGTAGAGATTTTTTAAGAATTGAATCAGGAGGTTCTCAAATGCCAACAAGTTTAGAGACGGTAAAAAACAAGAAACATTTTATTTATCAAGACGGAAAGAATGTTTTTAAGCATGCTGTTTCAAATATGGCTGACGCTTCTGAAGAAATTATGAAAAGGAATAACCTAACGAATTTTGATGTAAATTACTTAATAGCGCATCAAGCAAATAAAAGAATAATTGATGCTACGGCTAACAGAATGGGGATTGTTGACAAGAAGGTCTTGATGAATATTGAAAGATATGGAAATACAACAGCTGCAACAATTCCATTAATATTGTCGGACTACGAGTCTAAACTTAAAAAAAATGATAAGATAATTTTTGCTGCTTTTGGAGCGGGGTTTACATGGGGAGCCATGTATTTAAAATGGGGATACAACAGTTAATAAACTATATATTATGAATATAAAAGAAATACAACAGCTAATTAAATTCGTAGCAAAATCTGGAGTTCACGAAGTAAAAATTGAGTCTAAAGACTTAAAGATAAGTGTAAAAACAGGTGCAACTCCGGGGAAACCGATAATCTATACAGAACCTTCTGAGTTAATTAATCCTGCCTTAGAGCAGAATATTGTGAGGGATTTGGTTTCTAGCCAACAAGATGACGAGCCTGTTTCTGACGATCATTTAATTACAATAAAAGCTCCAATTATAGGGACATTTTACAGAAAGCCTGCACCTGATAAAACAAATTTTATAGAAATAGGCGATTTAGTCTCCGAAGGCAATGTTTTATGTGTTATTGAGGCTATGAAATTATTTAATGAAATTGAATCTGAATATTCTGGAAAAATAGTTAAAATTTTAGTCGAAGACGCTTCACCTGTAGAATTTGATCAACCTTTGTTTTTAGTTGATCCTTCATAAACAAAAACTACAAAATGTTTAAAAAAATATTAATAGCTAATAGGGGCGAAATTGCTTTAAGAATAATAAGAACGTGTAAAGAAATGGGGATTAAAACAGTTGCTGTTTATTCTCTTGCTGATCAAGAAAGTTTACATGTAAAATTTGCAGATGAGGCAGTTTGTATTGGCCCAGCTAATAGTGCAGAATCGTATTTAAAAATCCCAAATATAATAGCTGCTGCTGAAATCACTAATGCCGATGCTATTCACCCAGGATATGGTTTTTTATCAGAAAACTCTAGATTCTCCAAAATTTGTGAAGAACATAAAATAAAATTTATTGGAGCTTCAGCAGAAATGATTGACAGAATGGGAGATAAGGCTTCAGCAATAGCTACTATGAAAGAAGCGGGAGTTCCTACAATACCTGGTTCAGAGGGAATAATAGAGTCGTTTTCTGAGGCTAAAAAAATAGCAAAAAAAATAGGATATCCTGTTATGATTAAAGCTACAGCAGGTGGAGGAGGAAAAGGAATGAGAGCAGTTTGGAAAGAAGAAGGCTTTGAGGATTTATGGGAAAGTGCCAAACAAGAAGCCTTGGCCTCGTTTGCAAACGACGAGATGTACATGGAAAAATTAGTTGAAAACCCTCGTCACATTGAGATACAAATAGTAGCGGACAAATACGGTAAAGCTTCTCATTTATCTGAAAGAGACTGTTCTATTCAAAGAAGACATCAAAAGTTAACAGAAGAAACGCCTTCTCCATTTATGACTGATAAATTAAGAGAAAGAATGGGTGAGGCTGCAGTTAGGGCATCAGAATATATAAAATATGAAGGCGCAGGTACCATTGAATTTCTGGTTGATAAAAATAGAAATTTTTATTTTATGGAAATGAACACAAGAATACAAGTAGAGCATCCTATTACAGAACAAGTTATAGATTATGACTTGATAAAAGAACAGATTAAAGTAGCAGCCGGAGTAAGAGTTTCAGGAAAACATTATTTCCCCAAATTACATTCTATCGAATGCAGGATAAATGCAGAAGATCCATATAAAGATTTCAGGCCTTCACCAGGTAAAATTACTAACCTACATCTTCCAGGTGGTCATGGAGTTAGACTGGATACTCATGTTTATAGTGGGTATGTTATTCCTTCTAATTATGATTCGATGATAGCTAAATTAATTGTAACTGCTCAAAACAGAGAAGAAGCTATTCAAAAAATGAGAAGAGCTCTTGATGAATTTGTGATTGAGGGAATTAAAACTACAATTCCTTTTCATAGACAATTAATGGACGACCCTAATTATATTGCTGGAAATTACACAACCAAGTTCATGGAAGAATTTAAAATAAAAGAAGTTTAATTAATTATAAAACCTTTTTCTATAATTTTTTCAGCTATTTGAATTGCATTAGTAGCAGCTCCTTTTCTTAAATTGTCAGCAACGACCCAAAGGTTTAAACTGTTTTTCTCAGAAAAATCTTCTCGGATTCTTCCAACAAAAACCTCATCCTTCCCTTTAGAGAACAGCGGCATTGGGTATTGAAAACTGTCAACATTATCTTTTAACTCCACCCCTTTAGTCTCACTCAATAAACTCTTTATATCGTTAAGCTTAAAAGAATTGTTTAGGGATAAATTAATTGATTCACTGTGACCTCCAATAACAGGAATTCTAACAGCAGTTGCACTAACTTTTATATTATTGTCAAGGATTTTATGAGTTTCGTTAGAAAGTTTCATTTCTTCCTTGGTGTATCCATTATCAAGAAAATCATCACAATGCGGAATAGCATTTTGATAGATAGGATACTGATATGCCATTTCGCTTTTTATACCCTTAGATTCATTTTCTAATTGTTTCAGCGCTTTCATCCCCGTACCAGTAACAGACTGATAAGTAGAAACCACAGCTCTTTTTATACCATATTTTTTATGAATTGGGGCTAAAACCATTAACATTTGAATTGTAGAGCAATTAGGATTGGCAATTATTTTATCATGTTTAGTCAATATGTCTCCGTTAATTTCAGGAATTATTAATTTTTTAGAATCATCCATTCTCCAAGCAGAAGAATTATCAATGACAAAAGCTCCTTTCTCGGCAAATTTTGGAGCCCATAATAAAGAAGTATCACTCCCAACAGAAAAAATAGCAATATCAACTCCTTCTTGTAAAGCTTGTTCTATCCCTATTACATTATATTCATTTTTTAAAAAAGTAATTTTTCTTCCAATTGATGATTCAGATGCGACAAGAAAAAGCTTATCAAAAGAAAAGTGGCGTTCTTTTATTATTTCCATCATTACTCCACCAACCATTCCGGTAGCTCCAATTAAAGCTATTTTCATAAAGAATTATTTTTCCAAAAATAGGCATTTCATTATTTCACACAATTCCTTTAGGATTTTAATTCAAATTTCTAACATATCGTTATAAATAAAACAATTAGCTTAAGACAATTCTTCTAATCCTCGATGAAAGAGCTGTTAAAACCTCGTAAGAAATCGTGCCAATAGTTGAAGCGAACTCCTCTGCCGAAAAGTTTGTATCATCAAATAAAATTACCTGATCTCCTTCTTTGCATTTAATATTAGTAACATCAACCATTACCATATCCATACACACATTTCCTAAAACTTTTGCAAAGGATCCATTTATCATTACTTTTCCATTCCCATTTCCATAAAGTCTACTGATTCCATCAGCATGTCCAATTGGAAGGGTAGCGCTTCTTGTGAGTTTATTTGCAGTAAAACCCTTGTTGTAACCAACAGATTGCCCCTTTTCAATATTGTGAATCTGAGATATAACAGTCTTTAAATTAATAACAGACTTTAAAGAAATAACGTACTTTGGGTCATTTCCAAAGCCATATAGTCCAATCCCAGTCCTTACCATATCAAATTGATAGTTAGAAAAATTCAATATACCAGATGTATTTAGAATATGCTTTTTTACAGTCTCTCCTATTTCTTTTTCAAAAACAAGACTAATTTCGTTAAAAGTATTTATTTGATCTGTTGTAAAAGCAGCCTGATCACTGTCTTCAGAAGCCCCTAAATGTGAAAATATAAACGTAGGCTTAAGTTTTTTGAGTAATAAAATTAAATCTCCAATATCAGCTTTATTAAATCCAAGTCTATTAAGCCCTGTGTTAAACTTTAATTGAAATGGATAGTTTTTTTTTGAGTGTCTGGTTATAGCAATTAAGAATTCTTTTAAAATTCTAAAGGAATAGATGCTTGGTTCCAGTTTGTATTTGAAAATTTCATCGAAATCATTTAATTGAGGATGTAGTACTAGAATTGGAGTTTTTATTCCATTTTCTCTTAACTCAATTCCCTCATCAACATAAGCAACTGCTAAATAATCTATTTTTTGTGATTCTAATTCTTTAGAAATAATCTTTGAATCTGACCCGTAAGAGAAGGCTTTAACTACAGCCATTATCATAGTTTTCGAATTCAATTTAGAACGCAAAAAGTTTAAATTATTTCTAAGGTTAGGTAGGTTGATCTCAATTTGAGTTTGTTGATTAGTCATTGTTTATTTTTCTCTCTAATAGCCATTTTATTTATAAAAGCCTCCCTTGAAAGTGGCTCGTATTCTGCTTTTTCACCAACCATAACTATGTTGTCATTGGTTTTTTTCCTAAAACTATAACTAGCTAATTTCCCAGTTTTAACGCACACAGCATGAACTTTTGTGACTTCTTCAGCTGTTGCCATTAAACTTGGCATTGGACCAAAAGGATTGCCCTTATAATCCATGTCAAGCCCCGCCACTACAACTCTAAACCCAGAATTTGCTAAGGAATTGCAAACAGTGGTTAGGGTATTACTAAAAAACTGAGCTTCATCAATTCCAATAACATCATAATTATGAGCAAATTTTAGAATTTCTTCAGGTTCTGTAATTGTTGTTGCTGAAATTTCCGTTTTTGCATGAGAAATAATTTTATCGTTTGGATTTCTAGAATCAGTCTTAGGCCTAAAGATTATATAATTTTGATTAGAGAATTCAACTCTTTTTAGCCTTCTAATTAATTCCTCCGTTTTTCCAGAAAACATAGAGCCGCAAATGACTTCTAAGCGACCAGTTGATTTTGTTTTTATATTTTTATTTTCAATCATTTTGAAAGTATTGTTATTATTTTTAAAGTAGTTAACTTTAAACGTTTGACAAATGTGCTAAAATTAATTCAACATGGCAAAA
>CAJWFY010000094.1 GCA_913031655.1 uncultured Flavobacteriaceae bacterium | reverse complement strand
ATTAAATATTGAATAATTCAAATCTCTGTTAAGTCCAATATTAACATTCAATAAGCTGTTTACTGGATTTGGATAAACTGAGATGTTTTCAATTTGAATATTGCTAGCCCCTAGTCTTTCTATAATGTTGACCGTATAGTCTTCTGTTTCTCCGTATTGAGTTTCCTCGCAAGCATCATCAGGAACACCTGCTTGCCAATTTGATTTAGCTCTCATTATATGTTGTCCTAAAGTAGCATTTTCAGAAACAATTAATTCCATAGTTTGTGTGAAAGACCCGCCTGCAGACCCTGCTGCTATTACAAAGTTATCAACTACAAGCTCATTTAATGAAAATACATAATCATCATTAAAATCTATCCAAACCCTTATGAACTGATCGCCATAACCAGTAGTAATTGTTAATTCATGTGTTGTACCTTGTTCCAACTCAGTAGATAAATCAGTAAAATCTCCATATCCTTCTCCTGCAGATGTATTACTTATGTCACCTAATTGGAATAATTGAAAACCATCTCCATAAGAGGTGTCAGCAGTTGGGCTGCAATTAGAATTATTTACATTGACAGATAAGTAGTTATTTGAATCATCTGAGTCATTTTCAATAGAAACCGATGCCGTAATCTCATATACTCCGAATGCAGATAAATCTACAGTCTGTGTAAATGTATAATTCACTGATGTGTTTCCAGCTAAAGATGCTGTAAAAGTTTCAGTTACTGATTCTCCATTTAACTCATAAGAAACCTCAAAATTAGATTGAGAAGATGAACCATAATTAGTAATCACAATGGTAACTAATTCATTTGTAGAAAGGTTTGTTCCAGATGTTGGACTTGTAATCTCAGATACCCCTAAATCATTAGGATTAAGGTGAGTAACATCTAAATAAACTCCGTCATTATCAGGATCTTCATCTGCTAAAAGTTCAGTGAAAGAGTAAATTTGATAGGTGGTTCCAACAGATGACATGTCAACAGTAGATGAAAATGAGTATTGTGCAGACTCTGCTGTTAATATTGTACCTGAAAAGTTTTCTGTTATAACAGACGCTCCGTCTACTTGATAAGAAACATCAAAATTTGATATGGAGTTTACACCATAATTTGTTATTGTTACAGTGATAATCTCGCTAGAAGTTAAACTGCCATTTACTGGAGAATCTATACTTGTAACTCCAGAGTCATTATCAAATTTTGTTAATGTAGGATAAGAGTCTATTGTATCCTCTCCAGAGTTTTGTGGATCCAGCCAATCTCTTAATCTAGTACTAGAGGTTCCTCCGCCTTCCCATGAAACACCTACTCTTCCGTAATAATCTAAAGCACCATTATCATTTGTTCCAGAACAAGCAGCTCCACCACCATAAAGCTGTCCAATAATTCTTCCCTCTTGATCAAATAAAGGAGAACCCGAAGATCCTGGCTCTGTAACACCAATCTCCCATCCTCCTTGAGAACCACCAACTATTTCCCAGGTTTGGGCTCCAGAATTAGTCTCTTTAGTAGCAGGGTCATCATCTCTACAAACTTTCATGACATCACCTGAAGGGTGGTGTATCCCAACTTGGAATTCAGGAAAATTATCAGACTTATCATAACCAGCAAAAACTCGATCCCAGTCCTCAGGGATTTCGCTGTTAATTTCAACCAATGCAAAATCAGACCCTGCATCTCTTGCTTTTAATGTAGCACCACTAATAGTCATATTTGTGGGTCCATTAGAACTATTTTCTGTTGTTGCACAAACAGCATTTGGGCTGATCCAACCAAATCTAAAAGCCCATGAAGATGGATTACTGTAACAATGATTAGCAGTTAGAAAATATGGAGTTCCATCATTTTGAGTATTATTAATTAAAGCTCCTGAACAAAATCCGGAGCCACCAGAAAGTAAAATTCCTGCGGATCTTTTATTGTGTTCTTTTAATTCTTCCCAGTCTTCCCCTATAGAACAATCTACATCCAAATTACAATCTCCTGAACCATTTAGTGCTGTTGCATCTTTAAATGCGTTAGCATTTCTGTATCCATGAGTCGCTTTAGCAATATGTAGACTACCTTGACCAGTGACATTTTGCGGCTCATAATATTCAATCCACACAGAATCTCCTTTAACGATCCAAGTTCCTAGAATACCACCTTCTTGATTTTGTGTATCAGTATAAGCTCCTAGCAAATCTGATCTATCATCGTTATACAGATATAAAGAGCCCCCCTTGGGAATAAAGAAATTATCAAAAATAAAATTTAAGGATAAAGCATTTTGAGATGATATTAAAATTCTCCATATTCTATCTCCATTTTCTAAAACATCCCACTTACCATCTTCAAAACCATAATCTACACTGTGCATGTATCCAAACCTCCACGGCTTATCAAAAGAATAATCATTTACTTTATCTTCTTCTTGAACTGATTTAAGATTAAAATTTGGTAATAATTTTGTGTTTACTGTTTGAAGGTCATCAGCTGAGTAAGACCAGCTAACAGGATTACCTTCATTAGTTACTTGAGAGAAAGTAAATATTGTGTAAAATAAAAATATAGGCAAGAATTTATTAATTTTTTTCATGAGATAAAATTCGGGACTGTAATATAATGAATTAACACAATACATAAAGTATCAGAGTTAAATTAGAAGTAGTAATATCTTATATCTCTAACTAATTATACAATAAATTAAACTGAAGAATATTTGTTAAAAAATAAAATTATTTTATAATAAATATTCTAATATTATATCCAACTTTTGAAATACAAATTTTGACTATTTAAACTTAAGTAGCGTTACAAGAGACCTCGACCTCTTAGTTGTAAATAAGAATAAATAAAAAAGCAACTTAAAATAGATTAAGGTGCTTTTTTTTAATTATTTAATTGTCTACTTATCTAACAATAAGTTTAGATGTTTTACTTTGACCTTCAACAGTTACTTTAATAAGATACAAGCCTGCGCTTAACGAACTAACCTCTAAAGTATCAGTAATTAAGGATGTATTGATTAATCTCTTTCCAGTGATATCAAATAACTCAACATACTTTACTCCATTTACGGGTGTTTGTATTGTTACAAAATTACCATTAACTGGGTTTGGATAAATATTCATTTCTAATGTTTCAGGATCCTGAACAGACATTGAACCACTAAAAATTGAAAGATCATCAATATTTAAAACAAACATATCAGACACATCGTGATGCCTAAAACCAATGTATGCTAAAGTTCCTCCAGCTGCTGAAATATCCAATGATCTTTGTGCAAATGCATTACCACATGCATCACCTATTCCAGAAATAGTCTCTGTGTAAGAAACGCTAGAGCTTGTTAAATTTTCAATAGTTGGCTCTGTACCGACATATACTGAATAGTTTTCTTGACACCAATCTGGGTCTAGACCTCTAACTTTCCATTCCATCATTACATCTGACTCATTAGTTAAATCAATTGGGCCTATAATTACCCAGTTATCTGGATTTAAAGCTCCTGCTGAATTATCATATGAAGCTGAAGCTACACACATATTACCGTCATCGATTGTATAACTTACATTGGACCAGCCATTTCCATCTCCATCAGAATCGATGAATGTATTACACTCTTCCCAAGATGCCACGTCAGAAAAACCATTAAAGTAAGGTAATGAAGAAGGATCACAATCAGCAGCAGGAGTGTTTGTAACTGTTTTAGAAATCGAATTATTGCTATTATCTTCATCATTTGACAAAGTAATACTAGCAGTAATTTCGTATTGACCAGCTTCGCTAAAATCATAGGTTTCAGTAAAAGGGTACTGGACTGTTTGACCAGAAGAAAGAGTTTCAGTATAATTTTCACTTATTAAAGTTCCTCCATTTACCTGATAAGTAATTTCAAATTCAGACACAGATTGATCTCCATTATTAGAAATAGTTACCACTATCGTTTCTTCCGAACTTAATGCTCCACTATTTGGTGAATCAATACTTTCTAATTCAAGATCATAATCAAATGTCTCTAGGATAAGTTCAGGAAATGAATTTAATGTCCCTGTGTTAGTCCCCGATGGATCTAACCAATCTCTTAACCTTGTAGAAGATGTTCCGTTGCCTTCCCATGACAAACCAAATCTACCGTAATCATCACCTCCGCCATTATCATTTGAACTTCCTGTAAATTGGCAAAAAGAAGCGCCCCCAAGTAATTGACCAATTACTTTCCCTGTTTGGTCAAACAAAGCTGAGCCAGAAGAACCGCCAGCTGTAATTCCCATTTCCCATCCACCTCCAGCACTAGTTATATTCCAAACATCAATATTGAATGGGTCACCATAATTGACACTCAATTTTTGCGGACTGTCATCATCTCTAGATACTTTCATTATATCTCCAGCTGGATGATGAATACCAACGGTAAAGTCTGGAGTATTATCTGTTTTGTCCCATCCTGCATAAACTCTATCCCAAGAATCAGGAACTTGGCTGTTAATTTCAACTAAAAGAAAGTCAGTTGATTCATATCTTGATTTCAAACTTGCAGAACTCATAGTCATACTTTGCGATCCATTCGTGCTTCCTTGAGTTGTTGCACAAGAAGGGTCTGGACTTATCCAACCAAATAAGAATGACCATTGAGATGGATTGCTGTAACAATGATCCGCTGTTAAAAAATAAGGTGTACCGTCATTAGTTGTATTGTTAATTAGAGTTCCTGTGCATATTGAGTTTCCCAAGTTTATTAGCGCTACAGATCTTTTATTATGGTCTTTAATATAATCGTAATCGTCTCCTATTGCGCAGTCTACATCAACATTACATGTGTCTGAATCTCCTAGCGATTTTGTTTGAGCAGGTTTTTGTAAACCTCTATATCTATGCGTAGCTTTAGCTATATGTAACCTTCCTTGTCCATTAACAACAGCAGGCTCATAATATTCAATCCAAACTTTATCGCCATTAACCATCCATGTTCCTAATATTCCATTTTCCTGATTTTGTGTTGAAGTATAGGCCCCTAATAAATCTGATCTATCATTATTATAGAGATATAAACTACCTCCCTCTGGAATGAAGAAATCATCAAAAATAAAGTTTAAAGATAAAGCTCCATCAGAGGATATTAATATTCTCCAAATTCTATCTCCATTTTCTAAATTAGTCCAAACACCATCTTCAAAACCATAATCAACGCTATGCATGTAACCAAACCTAAAAGGTATATTCTTCTTGTTATCATTTACAGCATCTTCGTCATTCATTAAATTCATGTCAAAAGCTGGTAGTTCTTTAGCGACAACTCTTTTACTTAGGTTCAAATCCCAACTAAGAGGCTGACCTTCATTAGTAACTTGTGCTGTGGAAAATAATGTAAATATTAATAAAAAAGGGAATAAATTTTTCATTTATTTTGTTTTTAATATGCGTTTAATAGTCTATTTGCTCGTACTAAGTTACGCAATATATAACATATTTAGAACAAATATAAATACAGGTTTTATGATCGAATTATTTTTATAAAAAAAGTGAATTCTTTAAAATCCAGTTTTTTTATCACAATGATAATTATTTATTTTACAATAATCTTTCCTACTCTATATCCAATGGATGAATTCCCCATTTTAACTAAATAAATCCCAGCTGCAGTATATGACATGTCTAAGTTATAAATATACTTTTGAGAGTTTTTAGATATATTGTTAAAGACAATTACTTGCCCTGAAACATTATAAACACTAAATGAAATATCTTCATTATAAATTGTAGTTAGACTTACATTAAATTGGTTATTGTCTTGTGTAATAATTTTAAAGTCTGAGCTACCTAAAACACTGTCATCAATTCCTAATGACTCCACTATGTTAGCCATGTAATCTTCTGTTTCTCCGTACTGAGTCTCTTCACATGCATCATCCGGAACTGGCGCATTCCAATTGGTTTTAGCTCTCATTATGTGCTCTCCTAAAGTTCCATCGTCTGGCACAACTAATTGCATTGTTTCTGTCCATGTACCAGAAGCTCCTCCAACAGAAATAATATAATTATCGACTACTAATTCATCTAAACTAAACACAAAATCATCATTAAAATCAATCCACACTCTGACGTACTGATTTCC
>CAJWFY010000093.1 GCA_913031655.1 uncultured Flavobacteriaceae bacterium | reverse complement strand
CATCCCATTCGTCTATTTTATAATACTCAGGCCTGTAAATAAAAGAAACTATATCAGCATCTTGCTCGATTGCACCTGATTCTCTTAAATCTGACAAAATAGGTCTTTTGCTACCTCCTCTTGTCTCTACAGCTCTGGATAGCTGGGACAAAGCAATAACAGGAACATTTAACTCTTTAGCTAATGCTTTTAAATTTCTAGAAATAGTTGATATTTCTTGTTCTCGATTACCATTTTTATTGGATCCTCCTGCTGTCATCAACTGTAGATAATCGATAACTATAAGTTTAATACCGTATTGAGAAGACAACCTTCTGGCCTTAGCTCTTAAATCAAAAATTGATAAGGATGGTGTGTCATCAATATAAAGAGGAGCATTTTCAAGAGCTGACACTTTAACATTGAGCTGTTCCCATTCAAATTTTTCTAAATCACCAGTTCTTAACTTCTCAGATGACAAGCCAGTTTCAGATGAAATTAATCTTGTTATTAATTGAATTGAAGACATTTCTAAAGAGAAAAAAGCGACTGGAATGTTATTTGAAACAGCAATGTTTCTTGCCATTGACAATGTCAAAGCAGTTTTACCCATACCAGGTCTTGCAGCAATTATTACTAAATCACTTGGCTGCCATCCAGACGTTAACTTGTCAACTTCCGAAAAACCAGATGGGACTCCACTCAACCCATCTTTATTTGAAATTTCTTCAATTTTCTTTTTAGCTTGAATTACTAAACTTTGCGCAGTTTCTGTTGATTTTTTAATATTCCCTTGAGTTACATCATATAGCTTAGATTCCGCAGTATCTAATAAATCAAAAACATCTTTTGTTTCATCGTATGAGTCTTCAATGATTTCAGTAGAAATTTTAATCAAACTTCTTTGAATATATTTTTGTAAAATAATTCTAGCATGATACTCGATATGAGCTGATGAAGAAACTTTTTGAGTTAGTTGAATCAAATAATAATCTCCTCCTGCTTTTTCTAATTTACCGTCTGTTTTTAATTTTGCAGAAACAGTTAATAAATCAATTGGCTCAGTATTTTCAAATAATTTAATTATACTTTTAAAAATATGTTGATGTGATTCTTTGTAAAAGGCATCTGGATGCAATATATCAATAACGCTATCCACACCTTTTTTATCAATCATCATAGCCCCCAAAACGACTTCTTCTAAATCAATAGCTTGAGGAGGAAGCTTCCCTCGTTCAAAAGAAACTATTTGCGGATCTTTATTTTGTTTTTGAAATGAAGATTGTACTTTTTCCATATATCTAACTTATGAAAAGTAAAAAGAAATAATTAAATAATGAAAGGCATATAACAAACAAATTTTTGTTAATAAACAAAAAATAATGTTAATATCGTTAAGATTTAAGAACCATAAACTCCCATAGAAGTAAATTTATCCATTCTATCATTTACAAGTTCATCTGTATTCTTTAAAGAAAGAATTTTAAATGAATTCATAATAGCATTCCTAACGTTATTAAAAGTCTTTTCTCTATCAATATGTGCTCCGCCTAAAGGTTCAGGGATGATTTTATCAATTAATTTATTTTTCTTCATGTCTGTCGGAGTTAATTTTAAAGCTTCAGCAGCTTTTTCTTTAAAGTCCCAACTTCTCCATAAAATTGAGGAGCAAGATTCAGGTGATATAACTGAATACCATGTGTTTTCTAACATCATCACATGATCTCCTATCCCTATTCCTAAAGCACCACCAGATGCCCCTTCACCAATTACAATACATATTATTTGAGTTTTTAATTGAAACATTTCAATTAAATTTCTTGCTATAGCTTCTCCTTGCCCTCTTTCTTCAGCTTCTAAACCGGGGTAAGCTCCAGGTGTATCAATTAAAGTTACAATTGGAATGTTAAATTTTTCAGCTGACTTCATTAATCTCAATGCTTTTCTATAACCCTCTGGATTTGCCATTCCAAAATTCCTATACTGTCTAGTCTTTGTGTTATAGCCTTTTTGCTGTCCAACAAATAAAAATGTTTGATCGTTTATTTTACCAAAACCACCAATCATTGCCTTATCGTCTGCGATATTTCTATCACCATGAAGTTCTAAAAAAGACCCATTTGTTAAAGCTTTTATATAATCTAAAGTGTATGGCCTAGATGGGTGCCTTGATAATTGAACTCTTTGCCAAGGGGAAATATTTTTATAAATTTCTTTTTTAGTTAGCTCAATTTTATCAGATAATTTCTTACATGTTTCTGAAACATCAACTTCACTTTTATCACCTATTAATTTGCACTCAACAAGTTGATCTTCAAGCTCCTTTAAAGGCAATTCAAAATCTAAATATTCCATATATATGATAATAAAACCCAAAGATAAAATAATTTATAATCAAATCTATTTTTCTTTCAGCTTAAACAATCCGTTTAATAAAATTGAAGAAATAATTAATACGAATCCTAAATAAAAATTAAATGACATATCCTTTGATTCATTTAGAAAAATAGTTGCTAAAATAATCCCATAGACTGGCTCCATATTAATTGAAATCATTGTGGAGTAAGGAGTTAGATGTTTCAATACGTCTACTGAAACAACAAATGCATAGGCTGTACAAAATGTTGCTAAAATAAATAACCAAAAAAAATCTTTAGAACTTAAATCAAAAAACTCAATATTAATTTTATTACTAAATACTAATATTAAGGATATTAAAAACACACCTCCCATTAGTTCATAAACAGAAATAGTTAATGAAGAGGTTTCGTTAATTAATTTTCCATTAATTAAACCAAAAACTACACTCAAAAAAACAGAAATTAAGGCATATATAATTCCCTCAATATATTGTAATTGAGAATTAAAAATTAAGGAAATTCCAATTACAACTACTAATCCAAAAACAACTTCATATAAAATAATTTTTCTTTTATAAAAAAATGGTTCTAAAATTGAAGTAATAAATGCTCCCAAAGAAAGAACAGAAAGAGTTATAGATACATTTGACACTTTAATTGCTTTAAAAAAAGTAATCCAATGTAATGCTATGATCATTCCTGAAATTAAAAGTTTTAATAATAAACTTCTTGAAACACTTATGTTTTTTTTAAAAATAAAGGCATAAAAAAACAAGACTATTAAAGCCATAGTCATTCTGTACCATACTAACTCAATTGAATCTATGGAAATCAATGAGCCTAGTATTGCAGTAAAACCAAAAATAAAAACAATAAAATGAAAGTGAATTAAACTTCTAAATTTATTTTTTTGCATGTCTTAAAAAATAAAAAGCTAATAAAATAAAAACAATATTTGGGATCCAAGCCCCTAAAAGTGGTGATAAATTAGATTTACTTACCATAACAGCAAAAAACTTATCAAAAAATACAAATGTAAAAGCGGTAATTATACCAAAAGCTAAATTCATTCCCATACCTTCTCTTCTTTTAAACGATGATGCTGATACAGCTAGCAAGGTTAAAATAAAGGTAGAAAAAGGAAGACTCCACCTTTTATGCCTAACTAATAAATGATTATTTATCAGTGGGGAACCACTTTTTATTTCTTGATCAATGAACTCATTAAGTTCGAAAAAGTTTTGAGTTTCTGCCATATAATTAAGTGCAGATAATTCATTTATTTTAAAAGAAAAAATAGTGTCCAATATTTTTTTTGATTCTATAACCTGTCCGCCATTATTAAAGCTCCTTTTAAAATAATCTGTTAATCTATAAACACTATCACTTTCTACCCATCTAATATTTCTAGAACTAAGTTTATATTTTAAAGTATTATCTTCAAAATGTTCATAAGAAAAATCATAAGCCATTTCTCTTGTCGGATTGTAACTACTAACATATATAAAATCGTTATCACCAACTTGCTTGTATATTTTAGAGGTTTCTCTTGATTTTTTACCTTTTTTTAAATACTTGTATTGAAATTCATTATAGTTTTTATTTTTTTCAGGAACAACGAACATGCCAGAATATAAAGCGAAAAGCGCAATTATAGTAGCACCTAACATAAAGGGCTTTAAATATCTATTAAATGAAATTCCTGAACTAAGAATGGCAGTGACCTCTGAATTATTAGCAATTTTAGAAGTAAACCAAATAACAGATAAAAAAACAAAAATTGGATAGAGCGTGTTGCCGAAATACCATACAAAATCTAAATAATAACTAATAATTTCGTTCAAAGGAACTTCAAACTCTTTTAGTTTGTCAATTTTTTCTGAAAGATCTACTAATATTCCAATAGGAATAAACAATATCAACATTACAAAGAATGTAGTTAAATATTTAATAATAATATATTTATCTAAAATTTTCATTTTATAATCTATTGTTCATACTATTTATCATTTTAATTTTCCATTTAGAAAAACTACCATTAATTATTTGACTTCTTGCTTCACGAACAAGCCACATATAAAACGCTAAATTATGTATTGTAGCAATTTGTCTACCCAAAGCTTCTTTTGTAGTAAATAAATGACGCAAATAAGCTTTTGAATAACTTAAATCTACAAAGCAATGATCGTCAAGGTCAATTACCTCGAAATCATTTTTCCATTTTTCATTTTTTATATTAATTGTACCCTTTGATGTAAATAACATACCATTTCTTGCATTTCTAGATGGCATTACACAATCAAACATGTCAACTCCTAAAGCTATATTTTCTAATAAATTAATAGGTGTCCCTACTCCCATCAAATATCTGGGTTTGTTTTCTGGTAAAATATCGCAAACAACTTCAGTCATTGCATACATATCTTCTGCCGGTTCTCCAACTGACAAACCTCCAATAGCATTACCTTCAGCTTCAACACTAGCAATAAATTCAGCTGATTGAGCTCTTAAATCCTTGTAAACACTACCTTGAACAATTGGAAATAAAGTCTGAGAATAATCATGAACAGGTTTGGTATTATTAAATTCTTTAAAACATCTTTTAAGCCATCTATGTGTCATGTGCATAGATTTTTCTGCATATTTGTAATCGCACGGGTAAGGAGTGCACTCATCAAATGCCATAATTATGTCGGCACCTATAGATTTTTGAATTTTAATTGCTCTTTCAGGCGAAAAAAAATGATAAGACCCATCAATGTGAGATTTAAACTCTACACCTTCTTCATTAATTTTCCTGTTATTAGATAAAGAATATACTTGATAACCTCCACTATCTGTCAATAATGGTCTTTTCCAATTCATAAACTTATGGATTCCTCCAGCACTTTGAATAATTTCAGGACCAGGTCTTAGATACAAATGATAAGTGTTTGACAGTATAATATCCGGATTGATTTCCTGTTCTAAATCTCTTTGGTGAACTCCTTTTACTGTTGCAGCAGTACCAACTGGCATAAAAATTGGCGTTTCAATAACTCCATGATCAGTATTAATAGTTCCTGCTCTGGCTTTAGTGTTTGAGTCTTTAAAATCTAAATTGAAAATCATATTATAAAAGTTCAAAGATAATCATCTATTACTATTATAAATATCTATTTTAAATTGTTAATTAATAATGTATTTAATTACTGAAATTAGTTTGTAATAATTAGTTAGATAATTAATTTTAATAATATTAAAAATAAAGAATGAATTATACATTAAGTGAGTTTACTAGTCAAGTAAGAAGAGATATTTTGAGAATGGTTCATAAAGTTAATTCAGGGCATCCAGGAGGATCTTTAGGTTGTGCAGAATTTTTAGTAGCTATGTATAGTTCTATTATGAATCGTAAAGAAGGTTTTGATATGGACGGAATTGGAGAAGATCTTTTCTTTTTATCTAACGGACATATTTCACCGGTCTATTATAGTGTCTTAGCGCGTGTAGGATATTTTAAAGTTGATGAATTAAATACTTTTAGATTATTAGATTCTAGGCTACAAGGTCACCCGACAACACACGAAGGTCTTCCCGGAATTAGAATTGCTTCTGGATCTTTAGGTCAAGGTTTATCAGTAGCGATTGGAGCGGCCGAAGCAAAAAAACTTAACAATGATTCTAATATAATTTATTCCTTACATGGTGATGGAGAATTACAAGAAGGGCAAAACTGGGAAGCCATAATGTATGCTGCAGCTAAAAAAATAGATAACTTAATAGC
>CAJWFY010000092.1 GCA_913031655.1 uncultured Flavobacteriaceae bacterium | reverse complement strand
CTACTAACGATTTTGATACTGGTTTTAATACAGATTTACATACAGTTGCTGAAGAAGCAATGAATAGTCACGATCCAGATTACAATCAGTAAAGACTAATCATTTATGAAAATAGTGAAATTGAATTTTGAAAAATAAAAACAGCTAACAATGTATATAAAATCATAGCACCCTTCGGGATGCTATACTTCATATACTAACCGATGTTAATAAGTATTTTATAATCGTCATTTAAATTTCAATCACAAAAGATCTTCTTTGCATTTTTTCTTATATTTTTGAATAAATTTAATTTTCTAAGTCCTTAATGATTCTTTTTTTCAAAGATAAAAATGAGTTAATTTATGCAGTAGATTCAGCAGAAGATTTAGACTCTAAAAATATCGTAAAGTTAGAGTGGCTTTTTAACAGCAAATTTATTTCAAACTCCCCTATTATTCAAGCTAATTATATTGGGCCTAAAAAAACAATGATTACTCCATGGAGCACTAATGCTGTTGAGATAACTCAAAACATGGCTATTAATGGAATTAAAAGAATTGAGACTTATGTTCTTATTAATAAACAGAATAAAGTATTTGATTCAATGTTATTTGAAAAATATAATAAACTTGATCAAGATTTGTTTTTAAACAACTTGAAGCCTGAGTCAATAATCGAAATAAGTGATATTAAAACTTATAGCGAAAGTGAAGGCTTAGCTTTAAATAATGAAGAAATTCACTATCTAGAGCAGTTATCCATTAAAATTAATAGAAAACTTACTGATTCAGAAGTTTTTGGTTTTTCTCAAGTTAATTCTGAACATTGCAGACATAAAATATTTAATGGAAAATTTATTATTGATGGAATTGAAAAAGACAATTCACTTTTCAAGTTAATTAAAAAAACATCTGAGTTAAATCCCAATGAAATAGTTTCTGCCTACAAAGATAATGTGGCTTTTGTTGAGGGGCCTAAAGTTGAGCAATTTGCTCCAACCGATTCAGATGTTCCGTCATATTTTAAAAAATCGTTATTTAATTCTGTTGTTTCATTAAAGGCAGAAACACATAATTTTCCTACTACAGTTGAACCGTTTAATGGAGCAGCAACTGGATCTGGAGGAGAAATTAGAGATCGTTTAGCTGGCGGAAAGGGTTCTTTACCTTTAGCTGGTACTGCAGTTTACATGACTTCTTATCCAAGAGTTGATTCTAGCAGGTCGTGGATAAAAAGCGCTAGAGAGTGGCTTTATCAATCTCCATTAGACATACTTATTAAAGCTTCAAATGGTGCTTCTGATTTCGGAAATAAATTTGGTCAACCACTAATTGCAGGATCAGTTCTTACTTTTGAACATACGGAAAGTAACAAGAATTTAGGCTTTGATAAGGTGATAATGCTTGCTGGAGGAATTGGCTATGGGAAGAAAGAGCACAGCTTAAAGGATATTCCTAGTGAAAATGATATTATTGTTGTTTTAGGAGGAGATAATTATAGAATTGGAATGGGCGGAGCGGCAGTTTCTTCTACAGAAACTGGTAAATATAACTCCGGAATTGAACTTAATGCGATTCAAAGATCGAATCCAGAAATGCAAAAAAGAGTAGCAAATACTATTAGGGCTTTTGTTGAATCTAAAGAGAATACCATTATTTCTATCCATGATCACGGAGCTGGAGGACACCTAAATTGTCTTTCAGAATTAGTTGAAGAAACTGGAGGAGTTATTGAATTAGATCAATTACCTGTTGGAGATCAATCTCTTTCTGCAAAAGAAATTATAGGAAATGAATCTCAAGAAAGAATGGGGTTAATTATTTCAGAAAAAAATTATGACAAATTAAAAAGAATTGCTGATAGAGAAAAAACTCCATGTTATAAAGTAGGAAGAGTGAAAAATGATAAAAAATTCACAATTAAATCTTCTTCAAAAAATAAAACTCCAATTGAGCTTTCTTTATCAGATTTTTTTGGAAACTCTCCACAAACTATAATGAAAGATTCTTCTAATAATTTTCAATATAAAGATCTTAAATACGATAAAAAAAAATTAGAACAATATTTGATCAATGTCTTGAGTCTAGAATCTGTAGCCTGTAAAGATTGGTTAACTAATAAAGTAGATAGGTGCGTTACAGGAAAGGTAGCAAAACAACAGTGTGTTGGAGCTTTACAACTTCCTCTTAACAATTGTGGTGTTATGGCACTAGACTACAATGGTAATAATGGAGTTGCAACTTCGATTGGTCATTCCCCAATTTCAGCTTTAATTGATCCTAGCGCAGGCTCTAGAAATGCAATTGGAAAAGCGCTTACTAATATCATTTGGGCTCCATTAGATAAAGGACTTAAGTCTGTCACACTATCAGCTAATTGGATGTGGCCTTGTAATAATCCTGGCGAAGATGCTAGGCTGTACGAAGCTGTAGAATCATGCTCTAATTTTGCTATTGATTTAGGAATCAATATACCGACAGGAAAGGATTCTCTTTCCATGAAACAAAAGTATAAAGATAAAGAGGTCGTTTCGCCTGGAACTGTAATAATTTCAGCAGCTGCAAATTGCAACAACATTAATAATGTAATTGAACCGACTTTTAAAGATAATAACGATTCTATATATTATATAGATCTTTCTAAAACAAGCTATAACCTAGGTGGTTCTGCATTTGCTCAAACCTTAGGATATATTGGAAATCAGTCTTCTGACATAAAAGATTCTAAATTTTTTAAGAAAGTATTCGAAGTTTTTCAAGGACTCATAAAAAAAAATCTAATTTCTTCAGGTCACGATATAAGTTCAGGCGGACTAATCACTTCTTTGCTTGAAATGTGCTTTTCAGAAAAAAATATTGGGGCTAAAATAGATTTTTCGAATTTTAAAGAAAATGATATTATAAAACTTTTTTTCAACGAAAATGTTGGATTAATTTTTCAAGGCAAAAAAGAAATTGAAAAAATACTTATAAAAGAAAATATTGAATTCAATAAAATTGGAGAGGTCAATTCAACTGGATTTCTTGAAATATTAAAAAATAGTGATTGTTATCATTACGAAATTGAAAAGTATAGAGATATTTGGTTCAAATCTTCATACCTCTTAGACATTCGTCAAAGTGGTAAAACTAAAGCAAAAGAAAGATTTAATAATTATAAAAATCAACCTCTTAATTATATTTTTCCTAACAATTTTAAAGGGATACAAAATATTTTAAAAACCAACATTAAAGTAAAAGCAGCTGTTATTAGAGAAAAGGGAAGTAATTCAGAAAGAGAAATGGCTTACGCTTTGAATTTAGTAGGTTTTGAAGTTAAAGATGTTCACATGACAGATTTAATTTCAGGTAGAGAAACACTTGAAGATATTAATTTAATTGTAGCTGTTGGTGGTTTCTCAAATTCAGATGTATTAGGATCAGCAAAAGGCTGGGCTGGCTCGTTTATTTATAATGAAAAAGCTAGAAAAAGCTTAATGAATTTTTATAGCAGAAACAACACCTTGTCTTTAGGTGTTTGTAACGGTTGTCAACTTTTTATGGAACTAGGCCTACTCCATCCTGAACATAAAGAAAAACCTAAAATGGTTCATAACGATTCAAATAAATTTGAATGTTTGTTCACATCTGTAGAGATTCAAAAAAATAATTCTATTATGTTTAACAGTCTAAGTGGTTCGAAATTAGGAATATGGGCTGCACACGGAGAAGGTAAATTTAACTTACCATATTCAGAAGATAAATATAAAATCATAGGTAAGTATGGATATGAAGATTATCCTGCAAATCCAAATGGTTCCAAATTTAATACAGCAATTATCAGCAATGAAGATGGTCGTCATATTGCTATGATGCCACACCTAGAAAGGTCTACTTTTCCTTGGAATTGGCCATACTACCCAAAAGAAAGAAATGACAAGATCTCCCCTTGGATTTTAGCATTTGAAAATGCTAAAAAATGGTTTGATAACAACATTTAAAAAAAATTAGAAAAATACTATGCATGCATAGTATTTTTTGTTAAATTTGATAAAATGGAAAAAAAAACTATTGATCACGTTTTAAGGTCAACATGGCAAGCAGTATCAAAAATGTATAATGATCAGGCTAATAAATATAATTCAACAATGGCTGTTGGTTTTGCTTTACTTAGTATAGATCCGAAAAATGGAACTCCGTCTACTTCTTTAGGACCTAAAATGGGAATTGAAGCTACTAGCTTATCTAGAACCCTAAAATCGATGGAGGAAAAGAAGTTTATTCATAGGAAACCTAATCCTGATGACGGAAGAGGTGTTTTGATTCATCTGACTGAATTAGGTAAGACTAATAGAGATGCTTCAAGAATTGCTGTTAAAAAGTTCAATCAAGCTATTGTTGATGAAGCTGGAACAGAATCTATAGAAAATTTTTATTTAGTTATTGAAAAAATAAATGAATTAACTAAAAAGAAAAATATTTTCACTTTTTAAAGTATATAAAATGAATTTAGAATTGACTGAAGAACACATATTAATACAAAAAGCCGCAAGGAATTTTGCACAAAACGAATTAAAGTCTGGTGTTATTAATCGTGATTCAAAGTCTGAATATCCAACGGAAGGAGTAAAAAGAATGGCAGAATTAGGTTTTTTAGGAATGACTGTTTCTGAAAAATATGGAGGAGGAGGTATGGATACACTCTCATACTCTTTAGCAGTTGAAGAAATTTCGAAAGTAGATAATTCATGCTCTGTAATACTATCCGCTCACAACTCACTAGCCTGTTGGGGGATAGAAGAATATGGAACTGAAGATCAAAAAAATAAATACTTAAGAACATTAGCAAAAGGTGAAACTATTGGAGCATTTTGCTTGTCTGAACCTGAATCAGGGTCTGATGCAACTCAACAAAAAACTAGAGCCGAAGATAAAGGTGATTATTATTTGTTAAATGGAACTAAAAACTGGATTACCAATGGAAAAAAAGCAGGTATTTATGTTGTAATTGCTCAAACTGACCCGGATAAAGGTCATAAAGGTATTAATGCTTTTATAGTAGATGCGAAATCTAAAGGCCTTAACACTGGAGTTAAGGAAGATAAATTGGGTATTAGATCATCTGACACTTCATCTGTTATGTTTCAAGATGTAATAGTTCCTAAAGAAAATCGCCTAGGTCCTGAAGGTTTTGGTTTTAAATATGCGATGAAAACACTTGAAGGTGGAAGAATCGGAATAGCAGCACAAGCTTTAGGAATTGCAGAAGGTGCTTATGAATTATCATTACAATATTCTAAACAAAGAAAAACTTTTGGAAAGCCAATCAGTGAGCACCAAGCAATTGCCTTTAAGTTAGCAGATATGGCTACTGACATTGAAGCAGCTAGATTATTGATTCACAAAAGCGCTTATGAAAAGGATAATAATAAACCATACATACTATCAAGTTCTATGGCAAAATTATTTGCGTCAGAAATGGCAATGAAACATACTATAGAAGCTGTACAAATTCATGGTGGATACGGTTTTGTCAAGGAATATCATGTTGAAAGATTAATGAGAGATGCTAAAATTACTCAGATATATGAAGGAACATCAGAAATTCAAAAAATAATTATTTCAAGAAGTATTTTAAAATAAAAAATAAAAAAATGAATAGAAAAATAAATAAAATTGCTGTTATAGGTTCAGGTGTAATGGGCTCTGGAATAGCTTGCCATTTTGCCAATGTAGGAATCGAAGTTCTTCTTCTAGACATAGCTCCTAACAAACTAAATGAAAATGAAGAAAAGCTAGGATTAAACTTAGAGAACAAAAAAGTTAAAAATAGAATAGTAACAGAAATGTTTCAAAGATGTATTAAATCTAAGCCTGCACCATTATATCATAAAAGTTTTATTAACAGAATAGCCCTTGGAAACTTAACAGATGACGTAAAAAAAATAAGTGAAGCTGACTGGATAATTGAGGTGGTTACAGAAAAATTGAATATAAAACAGATTGTATTTGAGCAGATTGAAAAATTTAGAAAAAAAGGCACACTTATAACATCTAACACTTCTGGAATTCCTATTAAATTAATGAATGAAGGGAGATCGGAAGATTTTAAAAATCATTTTGCAGTAACTCATTTTTTTAATCCTCCACGTTATTTGAAATTATTTGAAATAATTCCAGGACCTGATTGTAAACCAGAAATCATTGACTTTC
>CAJWFY010000091.1 GCA_913031655.1 uncultured Flavobacteriaceae bacterium | reverse complement strand
CTTTATTTTAAACTTAACCTTGCCATGTAGAATCCATCAAATCCAGATTCTGATGGGCTTATTTTTTTCTCATCTTCTTTTTTAAACTTCATGCCAAGATCAGATTTTAGGAAATTTTCTATTTGAATTTCGTTTTCAGAAGGTAGAATAGAACATGTTGCATAAACAAGCTTTCCGTTATTATTTATTAAAGGAGCATATTTTTGTAATATTTCTTGTTGAGTATTTTTTATCGTTTCTATAAAATCCGAACTTAACTTCCATTTTGAATCAGGATTTCTTTTTAAAACTCCAAGACCGGAACAAGGGGAGTCAATTAATAATCTATCAATTTTTCCATAAAGTCTTTTAAACGACTTATTATTCTCAATTGCCTTAGTTTCTATGTTAAATGCTCCATTTCTTTTAGCTCTTCTTTTTAGTTCAAGCAATTTATTATTATAAATATCCATTGCTATGATTTGTCCTTTGTTTTCAGATAATGACGAAAGGTGAAGAGTTTTTCCTCCAGCACCAGCACAAATATCACAAATTTTCATTCCTGGTTTAATTTTTAAAAATGGAGCAACCAATTGAGATGAAGCATCTTGCACTTCGTATAGTCCATTTTGAAAAGAATCTTTTAAAAACAAATTAGTTCTTTCTTTAAGTTTTAAAGCATCAGGATGTCCGTTAATTTTTTCAGTTATAATATCTTCGCTAATTAAAGTCTGTTGAAGCTCTTTTACATTTGTTTTTAATGTATTAGCTCTTATTATTACAGGAGCCATTTTATTTAATGAAGCTAATTCTTTGCCCCATTGATCTTCTCCTAATTCTTCCAAACCAATCAAATCCATCCAATCGGGAATAGATTCTCTAAACTTTCTTATTTTATTTAATTTATCAAACCTGCCTTTAATTCTTCTTGTAGGAGTTTCTTGAAGTTCAATCCAAGTAGGAAGATGAATGCCTTTTAATATAGCCCAAACTGCAAAAATTCTCCAAAGCTTCTTCTGTTCATAAGGACCTTTTACTTCAGCTATTTCCGTATATAGTCTTTTCCACCTAACGATTTCATAGGATGTTTCTGCAATAAAACCTCTGTCTCTACTTCCCCATCTTTTATCTAGTTTTAGAATTTTTTGTATAGTTTTATCTGCATAGAGTTCTTGGTTAAATACACCATCTAGCACTTTAATTACTGCTATTACTAAATTTTTGTGAAGACGCATTATTATTAAAATTTGCGTAAAGTTACTTTAATAATATCGTCTTGTAAGTTAAAAAAATTAAAGATTTTTTCTTCCAAGTTGTTTTCTATCTTTCCTTAATTTCTCCATCATTTCTCTTCTAAAATCATCTTCATACCTAAAGAGCATGTATGTTTTTCTTATTGACATGACTTCTTTTAGCTCAGAGATTAGTTTACCTTTTAAATCTACTTTCTTTTTTTCATAATTCATGAAATCAGCAATGTATTTTGCATATTCTGCGTCAGTAGCAGACATATCATCAACATTCATTTTTCTATATTTAAGTCTATTCTCTCTATATAATTTACTTAAACTATCCTCGTAAGTTTTATAAGATTCCCAAAAAGCTTTTTCTGAAGAAGGTTCTAATTGTAGTTTGTCAGTTAAATAGAGCTTTTTATAAGCATTCATTTTTTCTCTGCTCATTCTTTCTTGTTGAGAAAAAATCATATTAACTGAAAACAATAAAATTAAAATTAGTGATATATTTTTCATATTATTCTTGTAATAAATATTCTTGAGTATTAAAATCTGCTTCAATAAAGTACTTTTCAATATCATCATCATTTATTAAAAAAGTATAATTTAGTTCGTTTGAAGCAAATAATTCACTTAAATCTGAACTAGAAAAATATAACATATCTTGATTAACATATTCAATGATGTCTTCTGAATTTAAATTATTTGTTTTATCTAAATTATTTGTTAAAAATAAAATACCAATAAAAACAACCGCTACAGCTCTATAAAAATTAGTTTTAAGATACTTAATTCTGTTAATGTAAATTCTATTAAATACTTGTTGTTTGTCTATCGAGTTAAAATAATTTTTTGGAACTGAAAATCTATTAACATCTATCTTTTCTATTTTAAAGAAATCATTGTTAATTGATTCAAAATATCCCTCTGGAATTTTAAATCCTTTTCTCTTAAATAATATGTCTTTTTTAACACCCATTTATATATTGACAATAGTTTTTTTAAAAGGTTTGAATTTTTTTTATTTTTTCTTTTATTTTTTTAACGGCAATATGATAGGATGCTTTTAAAGCTCCCACTGATGTCCCCAAAATTTCTGAAATATCAGTAAACTTCATGTTTTGTTCATATTTCATCTGAAAAACTAACTTTTGTTTGTCCGGCAGACTTGATATAATTCTTTGAAGTTCCACTTGAAGCATGTCACCATCAAAGTAAGGGTCTTCTTTTAAATTGTTAGCTAAAGTATTCATCATCTCTTCAGAACTTTGAAAATATTTTTTTGATTTTAATTTTAAAAAATTTAATGACTCATTAGTTGCTATTCTATACATCCAAGTATATAATTTACTATCTCCTTTGAATTTTGTAATTCCTCTAAATATTTTAACAAATGTATTTTGTAACACATCATCAGCATCATCATGATTTAAGACGATTTTTCTTATGTGCCAATATAAAGGCTGTTTGTAATTAGTTAATAAAGTTTCAAATGCTGAATTTTGAGTTTTCTCATTTTTTAGTCTTTCAATAAAATTAGATTCATTTTCCAAGAACATTGATTTTTTATTTTGACAATAAATAACCTAATAGGTTTAGCCAAAAGACTGAAGCTTGATAAGCTTAGAGTATATTCCGTTAGCCTTTATTAGTTCTTTGTGATTACCCTGTTCACTTATTATTCCTTCATTCATAACTAATATTGTGTCGGCCTTTTGAATTGTAGATAAACGATGCGCAATAATAATTGAAGTCCTGTTTTTCATTAAATTTTCTAAAGCGTCCTGAACTAGCTTCTCTGACTCTGAGTCTAAAGAAGAAGTCGCCTCGTCTAGAATCATAATAGGAGGGTTACCTAAAACTGCTCTAGCTATTGATATTCGTTGTTTTTGACCCCCAGACAATTTACCTCCGCCATCTCCAACATTTAAATCATATCCTTCTTCAAAATTTTCAATAAAATTATCTGCATTTGCAATTTTAGCAGCCTTTTCAACGTCTTTGTAGCTGGCATTTGAATTAGAAAGTTTTATGTTATTTAAAATAGAGTCATTAAACAAAATTGAATCTTGAGAAACTAATCCCATTAGTTTTCTAAGATCGGCTGTGCTTAACTTTTTAATATTAACATCATCAATTAAAATTTCGCCAGAAGAAACCTCGTAAAATCTAGGTATTAAGTTAGCAATAGTTGATTTTCCACTACCAGATTGACCAACAATTGCAACGGTTTGACCTTTTTTAATTTTAAAATTAATATTGTTTAAAACAGACTCCTTATCATACTTGAAAGAAACATTTTTAAAAGTAATATCTGATTCAAATGACTCTTTTTTAATAGGATTTTTTATTTCTTTTATTGATGATTCTGATTCCAAGATCTCTAATACTCTTTCAGCTGCAGCATTACCTTTTTTTATAGAATAGGATGCTTTACTTAGAGCTTTTGCAGGCGTTAAAACACCATAAGCTAAGCCCATATAAGTTAGAAACGCAGCAGGTTTCAACTCTAAATCTACAAGAACTAATTGTCCTCCATACCATAACAATGCTCCAATAACAGAAATACCTAAAAACTCACTGATAGGGCTTGCTAAATTTTGTCTATTAATTAATTTATTTGAATAGTTATAAAACTTATTATTTGATTCTTTGAATTTATTAATAAAGAACAATTCTGAAACAAATCCTTTAATGACTTTTAAGCCTTGTAGTGTTTCTTCAGTAATTGATAAAAACTCTGCTTGTTCAGTTTGAACCAAAGTGGAAGTTGCTTTTAATGATCGTCCAATTAATGATATAATGAAGCCAGATATTGGAATAAAAAATAAAACAAAAAGAGTTAGTTTGGAACTTATTAAAAACATAGCCATCAATGTAAAAAAAATGGTCAATGGCTCTCTTATTATTAACTCTAATATTGACAAGAAAGAGTGTTGGATTTCTAAAACATCAGCTGTAATTCTTGAGATCACATCTCCTTTCTTTTTTTCGGAAAAGAAGGGTAGAGGCATGCTTATTATTTTTTTGTAAAGACTTACTCTCAAGCTAGTAAGTACCCCATTTCTTAAAAAAGTAATAAAAAACATTGCGAGATAGTTAAATAGATTTTTTAAAAAGAAAAGTATTATAATTGAAGAAATCACAAAAACCAAAGCTAACTTAGGGTCTTCACCTGCAAAAACACTTACTTGGTAATTTATCCAATCTTCCAGATTGTTTCCTAGACTTTTAAAACCTTCAAAGTCAGGTTTTTCATATGTAGCATTTTTTTCTCCAAATAAAACCTCTAACATTGGCATTAGTGACAGAAAAGATAGTGCGCTAAACATAGCGTATAGAATATTAAAAAATATATTTAAAAACATATATTTTTTAAAAGGTAATGCGTATTTAAAAATTTTTTTAAAATAATTCACTCTTAAAAATTAAATTCTTCACAAATCCTTGCAAGTTTTTTGTCTAAAATATTATTATTTTTTTTAAATAATTCTTTTGTTGGTAAAACCATATTTACACTAAAGTAAAATTTTATTTTAGGCTCTGTTCCACTAGGCCTAGCTGCAACTCTTGTGCCATCTTCAGTTTCAAAAATTAAAACATTTGATTTTGGAAAATTAAGAGCTGTTTTATTTCCGTTAATTTCATTGACTTGCTCAAGCTTTTCAAAATCCTGAGTTAAGATAAGCTTACTACCATCTATTTTGCTAATTTTTTCTTTTCTAAGCTTATTCATTATAGATTTAATTTCTTCATTCCCCTCTGCACCCTTTTTTTCAATTGAAATTAATTTTTCTTTATAAAATCCATATTTTAAATAACACTCAATTAAGTAATCAATGAGATTTAATCCATTGCTTTTAAATTCAGAACCAGCTTCACAAGCTAATAACGAAGAAGTAATAGCATCTTTATCTCTTACAAAATCTCCCACCATAAATCCATAACTCTCTTCCCCTCCTCCGATAAATTTTTGATTAGAAAAGTCATTAATCATTTTTGCAATCCATTTAAATCCAGTTAATCCTAATTTAATATCAACGTTATACGATTTGGCTATATTAAACATCATTTGAGTAGATACAATGGTTGATCCTACAAAGTAGGACTTGTCTAAGTTTTTTTTCTTACTTAAAAGATAATCGGTCAGAATCACCATCATTTGATTACCATTTACTATCATATATTCTCCATCTTGATCTTTAATTGCAATTCCGACTCTATCAGCATCTGGATCAGTGCCAATTACAATATCAGCATCCTTATTCCTAGCTAACTCTATTGCCATTTTCAATGCTTCCGGTTCTTCAGGATTTGGGGATTTAACTGTTGGAAAATTTCCGTCAGGTATTGCTTGTTCTTTTACAACATGTAGGTCTTTGTAACCTGCTCCTTTTAGAACTTTAGGTAAAATCTTGTAAGAAGTTCCATGTAATGGTGTAAAAACGATTTTGTAATCTTCCCTTTTAGAGTCACCAACTTTTCCGTTTAAAATCGAATCTTTTATAAATTGATTATCAATCTCTTCACCTATTATTTCAACAAGGCTTTCATTTCTTTTAAAATTAATTTCAGAATAGTCTGTTTTATTAATTTCATTTATAAGATTTGTGTCGATAGGAGGGACAATTTGACCGCCATCTTTCCAATATACCTTATAACCATTATACTCAGGAGGATTGTGAGAAGCAGTTAGTACAATACCACAAATACAATTTAATTTAACTACAGCATAAGAAAGCTCAGGTGTTGGTCTAATTGAATTGAATAGGTAAACCTTAATATTGTTTGCGCTAAAGGTATCTGCTACCTGTTTTGCTAAATATTCGCTATCATTTCGACAGTCGTAAGCAATAACAACTGATTCTGGTTTATTATTAGAATATTTATTAATGTAATTTGATATACCCTGTGTATTTCTTCCAAAAGTATATTTATTGACTCTGTTTGGGCCTACGCCAACAA
>CAJWFY010000090.1 GCA_913031655.1 uncultured Flavobacteriaceae bacterium | reverse complement strand
AAATAGATACCGTAAACCTTGCAAAAACCGAGCATTACGCTACTTTTGCTAAAAGGCCACCCTATAGTGTGCTAAATTGCAGTAAGTTAAAAGTTGCTTTAGGCCTCACTTATACAGGTTGGGAAGAGAGTTTAAAAGACTTGATACAAAAAACTAGTGGTGTTAAAAGCCACCTATAATAATTTAACACACAAGATATGTCCAGCAATACCAGTAAAAACAATAGTGAAGAATTAGACCTTAACTTGATTATAGATAAAATTAAAGGAATGTATCATTCAGGGTTAATTTCTTTGTACCGGATTTTTAACTTTTTCGTTAAATCATGGATTGTACTTCTTGTTTTAATTATCGTGGGTGCAACCTTGGGGTTTTTTAATACAAATGACAACCCGGCAAGAGAAACAAAACTCTATGTAAGGATCAATGGTAATTCTGGAGCGATAGTGTATGACGCTTTAAATCAGTTACAATTTAAGATTCAGGAAAAAGACTCTGTACTACTTGAGAAAAAGGGGTTTTTCAAAAATAGTGTATACTATATACATAGTTTAGAAATAGAGCCTTTGGTAAATATTTTAGAAATCATAGATGCTACAGAATCTAACAACAGAAATCTTGAAACTGTTATGGATCAAGCACAGTATGAGGATGAGTTGTTAACCTCTGAGGTATTTATCCCTCAGTACACATATCATAAAATTACTTTAGTTGGTGATTATTGGAGTTCTCAAAAAACAATAGATGCATTAATGTTGTATTTAAATGACAATCCTGTTTTAATGAAACAAACCGATCTTATAAAAGAAAGTTTGGCCTTTAGAATAGCGAGAAATTTTGAAAGTATTGCATTTATGGATTCTATTTTTGATACTTACGGCCGCCCAATTAGTGAGCTAACAAAAGGTACCGCCTCAGAGATCTCTATGGTAGATATAAATGTCACCAACATCCACATGCTTTTTGATCAAAAAGCATTGTTAATGGAGCAAAATGAAAAACTTCAGTTGCTACTGCTTAATCAAGACAAAACAGTATCGCTTATCAATAAGCCCATGTTGTCTGTCAAAAAAAGTATTTTGGATGTTAAAATGGTAACCTACCCTATATTACTTATTCTTTTGTTTGTGATGCTTTCAATGATGCGTTATTATTTTCAAAAAGCAAAGAACTTGAGTGATCAACGAAATATCTTAAACACAGATTCTACAGATAACGTAAATTAATTTTAAGATGGAAATACCCGCTGTCCTAAAAAAAATTAAAGGAAAAAAAACGACTATATTGTTTGATCAGGCGTTGTTTTCTCTTTTTAATTTTGGCTCTATTTTCGTGCTTTCAAAATTAGCAGATGTAGCCGTTTTCAGTGATTTTGTTGTTTTTCAAAGCAATGTTTTTTTTCTATTTATTTTTTGCACCTTTTTTTTATCATCTCCAATTCTTGTGCTGTATCCTAAGAAATGGCGAGAACATGAAAAAGAATATCTAAGAGCGCTGCTCTCTTCAAATTTGTTATTAAACCTATCAATAGGATTGGTTTTGTTTTTCCTATTAAAACAGCAAGGTTTGTATATCTCCTATGTTTTTGTGGTTGGCATTCCTTTTTTAATGATCACTTTTGATATATTCAAAAAATACATGTTTAGCTCAAATAGGATACCCCTTTATCATACTTGGGTTGCTTCTCTTTTATTAAATATTGTCTTTTTTTGCTGTGTTTTTTATTTCAAATCTAGGCTCACGTTTTCGACAATTTTAGGCATCTACCTTTTTGCATATGCAGTAGCAACTTTTTATTTAGTGCTAATCTTCTTAGTTAAGAACATACTAAGTCTCACGTTTTTTATTCCAAATTTGAATAAAAACATTCATTTTTTTGCTGTAATTAAGCATCACTTTAAATACTCAAAATGGATTATACTGGGCGGAATTGCTTATTGGGGATATGCCCAGGGACTATATATTTATGCAAATGAACTAAACACTTCAGCACTTGGTATTGGGAAGATAAAAACGGTTCAAAACTTACTTGGCATTGTAAGTATATTTATAATAACTGTAGAGAATTTTTACACCCCTATGTTTTCAAATTTTATTCGGTTACACCCTACAAAAAATATAAGTGAAATGGTTGGAAAGGTGTATCGAGAAAACTATATAAAGGCGCTTGGGGTATTGTTAATTATTTTTGTTTTTTCACTTGTATTTTATGAAATTTTATATGTTGAGAAATATGGAGATGCTTTAATTATTATTATTATATACTGTATTTGTCAATCTTTAATGCTTTTTCTAAGACCCATAACAATGGCTTTAAAGGCTTTGGAAATCACACGTCCATTTTTTATGGCTCATTTAGCTGCTGCAATTGCAATGCTACTTGTCGGTTACATAGCTATAAACAAATATGACTATGTAGGGATGGCAATCTCATTTTTTGCAGCAATTTTAATGTTTACATGTGTTGTTATAATATATTATAGAAAAATTGTTTTAAAAATCGCTTGAGGGCTAAAAGAATGAATATGAAATATGAAACTTTAAAAGATTTAAAAAAAGAAATACATCAACAGATCGCAGGATTGATGTCAAAGAATTGTGTTTTATTGAATACTCCTAATCATGTAAATATAGGAGATATATTAATTTGGCAAGGTGAGATAGATTTTTTAAAATCAATAAATATTGAACCCTCTTATACAACCTCTAATTTCAATTTTGATTGGCGTGATTTTGATGAAGAAATATTAATTTTATTGCATGGTGGAGGAAACTTTGGAGATATTTGGGAATACCATCAAGAATTCAGAAAAGAAGTAATAAAAAAATATCCTAATAACCCTATTTTGATTTTTCCACAATCTGTGGAATACAACAACAAAGAAACTATAAAAGAGGATGCAATATTATTTTCAAAACACGAGAATATTACTATTTGCGCTAGAGATAGTCACTCCTATACTTTATTAAAAGAACATTTTAAGAATAATACTATATTAATGGTGCCCGATATGGCATTTTGCATGGATATTGCAAAAAAACCTAATAAGCCAAATAAAAATATCCTTCTATTAAAGAGAAATGACCGAGAGATATCAGAAACCATATCGTATAATAATCTCGAAAAAATCGAAATTTTAGATTGGCCTACTTTCAATCCGTCTTTTAAAAATTCATACTACCGTGTAATAGAAAAATTGAGTAAAGTATTCTCAAAACCTGCACTAAGTAAAAACAGAATAGACACGACATTTGGTTTTTGTGTTAAAAGAGATAAAGATTGGCAAATTAATTCTGGAATTCAGTTTATTTCAAATTATAACTATGTTGCTAGCACAAGATTACACGGTCATATTTTATCTTTATTACTAAATGTGTCTTCTGTCATGATCGATAATAGCTATGGAAAAAATAGTAGATTTTATGACACTTGGCTAAAGGATATACCACAATCATCATTGGTGAAAAGCACAGAAGAGATCGCAGAAAAATTAAAACCCTTATAGTTTTTGGAACTACTAAAAAGAGCATATCAATTATTGTTTTTTATTGGGATATTTTTTATTCCATTTAACTCTGACATACCAAAATTTCTTGGATTTTTAGGTGAGTATAGTGCTGACTCCTCACCCTACTTCTTCATTGTTTCATTATCATTGTTATTGATTTATCAGCTATTAAAAGGTAAAATATTTATCCCTTTTAAAACTATTGAATATCAAATTTTTCTTGGTTTTATTTTAGTATTATTTATTGCAACAATATTTAATATGGACCACATTTTTAATTATTATTTTAAAAAGACATCAGGTCCAATAAGGCTTATAAGACAGACACTTGGGCTGTTAATTGGGTCTGTTTTTTTCTTCTACACATTTGTTAATGTTTGTAGAGATTATGGTGCTGTTAGATTCTTTTACAAGATTAGAAAGCTGTTTTTTATCAGTTTTATAATTGTTTTATTCGTTAGTGCGCTAGAATTTGCAATAACTACTTTAGGGATAGAGGCATTAAAACCTTTTTACAAAATATTCAATTTCCTACCCTTTGTTGAGGTATCTCTTGACTATAAAATGATGCGACTTTCTTCAATTACTTACGAACCTCCTGCCCTAGGAACCTATCTTATAACGATTGTAGGGTTTATGTTTTCTTACATTATTACTGAAAAAAAATTAACCAGATTTTTGCCTTTTTTGTGTGTAGTTATACTTGCAATTTTGTCGAAATCAAGAACAGCTATGGTAGTTATATTAGTTCAAGCAATAATTGCTTTTTTTCTAGCATATTACTATTATAAAGATTTTAGAAAATATTTTAATCGAGTTATTGTTCTTGGTTTAGCAGCCACTATAGTAATCTCTTTCATCTATAAAGAACCTTTGTCAGCAGCTATAGAGGAAAGAGTGGCGTCATTAGATTTCACTAAAACTAAGTTTAAACAGGGTGATAATTCTATATCAAATAAATCAAGGTTAGGAATTCAAATAGCAATGATTGAGACAATCAAAACAAACCCATTGCTAGGAACAGGCTGGGGGCAACAAGCGTATGTTTCAAAAAATCATTACCCTAATTGGGCCGTCAAAAACAATTATGAATTCACTACTTTGTATCTAAACCAAAATGTAAGATCCTTTCCGCCTGGATTTAATTTATATCTCCGTATTGCAGCAGAATCAGGAATAATAGGACTAATCGTTTTTGCGTTTTTTCTATATGTCACAGTTAAAAATATAATTTATTGGCTCAGAAATGACACGAAAACAAAGTATATCACAATTGCACTTCTGATAAGTTTCTCAGGCTTTATTCTAAATTGGTTACAAATAGATAGTTTTAGAATTTATGGATTTTGGTTGTGCTTAGCTATATTTATTATATTAAAAAAAGAGCTTCATGGCAAAAAAGATAATAGTCTTAATTCCTCATTATAATAATATTATTGAATTAATAGAATCAATTTCTTCTATTGATGAAGAGATAAAAATTGATGTTCACATTGTAGATGATGGTAGTGCTATTAAACCGAATTTGAGGGAATTACAAAAAAAATATACGCAGGGAGATATATCATTGAATTGTCTCCAAAAAAACGTGGGTATTGAATATGCTCTAAACGCAGGACTAGAGGATATCGAAAAGCTGGATTACGATTATATTGCACGGCTTGACTGCGGAGATTTGAACATTAAAAATAAATATGCCGACCAAATAAATTATCTGGAACAACATCCCGATGTGTTCTTATTGGGTACATGGGCTGACATTGTTGATGTTGATTGTAATTTTTTGTACACACTAAAGCTCCCTACGTCGTACCATGAAATAAAAAGAAAAATGTACCTGAACAATATGTTTGTGCACCCCTCTGTTGTTTTCAGGTCAGAGGTTTTATTAAAAATAGGACATTATCCTACTAATTATAAAGCTGCAGAGGATTACGGTTATTTTTTTAATATCGTCAAGGAACTAAAATCTGAAAATTTACCGAAAGTATATCTCAAATATAAAATTGACCCAAAATCTATTTCTTCAACAAAAAGAAGAAAACAAGTAAAAAGCAGAATTCGAATTATTCTTGCGCATTTCAAAATTGGGTTTTACCCTATTTATGGTTTAATTAGAAATATACTATTATTAACGGTCTCAAGAAAGGTCACTACTTTTTTTAAAAAGAAAATAACCCACTAAAATGAAAAACAAGATATTATTATTGTACAAACTTTTATTCGTACTGTTATGTTGCTCAATTCCATACTTTAAAATTGCAAGTGCAGTTCCTAATATCTCTTTAATTGGGTTAATCGCGTTGTTTCCTTTTGTAGTAAAAAAGGAAGATTTTAGAAAGTTTCGAAAAATGCCGTTTTACATTTTTGGAGGGCTTGTGGTATTTTTAATTGTTAACATGCTTTTTTTCCAAGAGGTAAAACTAGAGCTAAAAATAATTCAAAAATTAACTTCTGTAGTTGCACTGATCCTTTTTAGCATTCCCTTGAATAACTTAACTTGGTTAAAGAAAGGTATTGTAGGTTCTGTTGGGCTTTGCGTTTTCATTTCATTAATAAAAATAGGGATATACATTGTTGAAACAAATAATTTTGAATTTGCTGAAGGTAATATAATAAGAGATTTACTGCTAGTGGATCGCTTATATTTTGGGTTTTTCTGTATTGTAAG
>CAJWFY010000089.1 GCA_913031655.1 uncultured Flavobacteriaceae bacterium | reverse complement strand
AAACCGAAATGACTTCAAAATTAAATCAAGATATTGTAGATAATTGGATTCAAGGTATCCCATTAAAAAGAGGGGGTAAGCCTGAAGATGTAGCCAATCTTTGTTTGTTTCTTTCTTCTGATCTTTCTACCTTTATAACCGGACAAGTAATTAATGTCGATGGCGGCATGTTAACATAAATAATTAAATATTAAAAAAATGGATAAATTAAACAAAATTGGATTGCCTCTTGTAATAATAATAATGCTAATGTTTATTGGTGTTATGAAATCAGTAGTAAATATTGGTTATGGTGAAGCGGGAGTATTATTTAAAACTCTTGGTGGAGGTGTTGTTACAGATCAAGAACCGATGGGAGAAGGTCTTAACTTCATTCTTCCTTGGAATAAAGTGTATGTATACAATGTAAAACAACAGGAAGTTTTTGAAAGTCAAATGCAGGTATTGTCTTCAAACGGTTTGGAAATTTCATTAGATGTTTCTGTATTGTATCAACCTCAAGCAAACAAGTTAGGTTTACTTCACCAAACTAAAGGAACTAATTATTTAGATATAGTTCTTGTACCATCGATTAGAGCAGTAGCAAGAAGTGTTGTTGGAAGATACACTCCAGAACAGTTATACTCTACTAAAAGAGATGCTATTCAAGACGAAATATACGAGGAACTTAAAGAAGGAGTTCAGGATCAATTTGTTCAGATTAACGCTGTTCTAGTTAGAGATGTAACTCTTCCTACAACTATTAAGCAAGCAATTGAAAGAAAGCTTAGTCAAGAACAAATGTCTCTTGAATATGAATTTAAACTTGAATCTGCTAGAAAAGAAGCAGAAAAAGTTAGAATTGATGCTAAAGGTAAAGCAGATGCGAACAGAATATTAAACTCATCTTTAACAACTAATATTTTAAAAGATAAAGGAATAGAGGCTACAACAAAATTAGCTGCATCTCCTAACACTAAAGTAATCGTTATAGGAAGTTCAAAAGATGGTTTACCAATAATTTTAGGAAATCAATAATATTATATAAACTTGCAACTTAACATGAGTTTTACTCATAACATACATCGTCATTTATATATACACAAACTTGTGATGTGATGATATTGTTTTATTATTATATAAACCCGTTTGTTAATTCAAATGGGTTTTTTTTTACTCATTTGTTAGTTTAAGCGAGTTTTTTTTTATTAAAAAATTTATGATGCAGACTATTAAAATTGTTATTTAAAGTTCAGGAAGATTGAACGAAGATTTGATAATTTTATTAAAAAGTATGGTGTTAATATTGATAATAATAAGGATCAATTCAAAGCATCTTCTAATATAAATTATTAGATAAAATTTTCAAAAAACAATTTTAAAAATTGACTTTTCAGATGGTTTGAGTTTAATGAAAATAGTTAAAAAAGTAGGAGTGGAGACGATAAGATTAATTATGGAATCCAAAAGACTAGAACAATGGTTTGGTTCTAAATAAAGGAGCAGATATGTTATTTTATTACTTAATTCTGATTTGCAAAAAAGGATTTAAACTAAGTAGTGGATTAAGGGTGTTTTGAAACTTGAAAATAAATAATATAAGATCTTAATTATAAGATTTCTCTAACTCAAATAACTTACCATATTATAATACCTATTAGTACAGTTGAAAATATAGCTATTGAAAAGAAAAATGAATAATTACTGCTTTGAAGTCTTTTAAAATACTTAACCTCCTTAGATTCGTACATGTACTTCCCTTCAATATTAACCCTTTGGAATGTCATTTGTTGTAAAAGAAGAACAAGAATATTGAAAACTACCATTACTATGATTAAATTATTTACAGCATCTGCCTTTGTAAAAACATTAACAACAGGAAGAATATCGTATACAAATGCACTGCTTCCAATTGCCCCAAAAATTCCACCAACCCCTAAGTTAATTCTTGACTCTAATTCTTTTAAAGGAATAAGAAATACCATACAGGATATAAAAAATGAAAGGATTCCACCTGTAAAAATTTTAAAAAACAAAACAGTTCCTTCTCTTTCTACATTTAATTCTACTAATAAAGTTTGGGTTATTTCAGGTCTTTTAAAATTAGGTGTAATTTGAAGTATTTCACTTGGATTTGACTTATAAGTATTTCTGTATGTAACATCAGTGATTTTATAACCTGCAGTTAGGTTTTTCATGTTAGATTCAAAAGTACTAACGAATTTTTTACTTGGAACGATAGTCACAAGTGATGTATCTAATAATGTATTAAATTCAAATATTAATTTTTGAGTATCAAATGGATAACTACCAAGATCCCATTTGTGGTCAAATTCATTTTCAATATATAAATAAGTTCTAGAGAACTTTCCTTCATATAAAGATTGTGCATTTGAGACATTATCTTCAACAGAGTCGGGTTCTCCATTTAAGGCTGATGAGTAGTATTTATAAAGACCACTTCTATCCGATTCAATTAGTTCACCTATTAACCTTTCTTCATTTTCATTAAGAATAGCTGCAACCCAATCAGTGTGCCTAAATATATATGAAAGATCTTCGCCTTCCGCAGTTATATATTCAAAACCATATTTAGAATAAGTATTGAAACCAAACTTTCCAGTAAAAAAATTATTATTGACATCTAAATCTTTTATGTCTTTAAAATTAACTGAAAGATCGAAGACTATCGGCCAGCTTAATGAATCTTCTTCTGTAAGTTTTATTTCCGGATAATATGGAGGACCAAAATTCTTGTAATATTTTAGAGGGAATGTTTTTTGGGTTGAAATAGAGTCTTTTTCTGATATAGAATCGCTAATTTGACTGTAAGTAAAGCACGTTGTAGATATAAAGCATATCAGCAACATAATTACATTATTTACTTTGAATTTATTATTCATGATCAATATCTACAAACATATTAATAAAATAAGTATTTTTACCATTCTAAAAATATAATAATATATATGGCTAAATCACAACAAACATTTAATAAACTAGAAAAGGAAAAAAAGCGTAAAAAGAAACGTGAGGATAAATTGAAGAAAATGTTAGCTCGTAAAGAAGCTAAAGAAAGTGGAGATCTTGTCACAAACGAGTTTGTTTATGTTGATTACAACGGGAATTTTACAGATACTAAGCCAGATCCCTCAGAAAAAAAGAAAATTTTAGCAAGTAGTATCGTTTTAGGAGTTCCGAAACGTGAAGATGTTAAGACGGATGGTTTTATTGGTAAAGTAAACTTCTTTGATCATTCAAAGGGTTTTGGTTTTATAATTGACCCAGAAAGTCAAGAAAAATATTTTGTTCATATTAGTGAATGTATTGATGAAATTACAGAGGGTGATAAAGTTGAGTTTGATATAATGAAAGGAGCTAAAGGAATGAATGCTGTGAAGGTTAAGAAGAAATAATATAATTGAACTATAATTTATATTATGTTAAATCGAATTATTTAATAACTAAAACATATTAATTATGAAAAAAATCCTAGTCTACTCTATCTCTTCAATTTTAATAATTGTTGTTGGTGGTTATTTGTATTTAACATTAACTCCACAAGCAAGTCCTTTAGACACATCTAGTTTTGTAGAAAACGGAAAAGATATAACTATAACTTACAGTCGCCCATATAAAAAAGATAGACTAATCTTTGGAGAAGAGTCAGATGGAGCTTTAGTTCCGTATAATCAGTACTGGAGAACCGGAGCTAACAGACATACAATAATAAAAACTAGTTCTGATTTAAATTTAAATGATAACATATTAGCCGCTGGTGAATACTCACTTTATACAACACCAGGATTAAACTCTTGGGAAGTTGCAATCAACTCTGACAACGGTTTTTTTGGAATATATCAACCAGATGCTTCAGATGATATATTTACTTTTAACGTTCCTGTAACTTCTTTAGATGAATCTATAGAACAATTAACAATAGACTTTGTGACTGACTCTATAGGGTCTTCAATAAGGTTAAGGTGGGACTTATCACAAGTACTAATGCCTTTTAAGTAAAATGAAGTTGTTTTCATTTAAAAATTTCTTAAAAACTACTTTATTTTTATTTTTTATTTTATTACTTATTCTAATAGTTAGTGGTGTATCTTATTTTGTAATAGATAAAGTCCAGAAGAAAAACAATTTAATGGATATTGAGGTTTATTCACCTGTATCATCATTAATTGTAGAGGAAAATCCAATAAAAAAATCCAAATATCCATTTGTTGATGTTCATAGTCATCAGTGGAATATGCCATTATCTGATTTGTCTGGTCTTGTTGAAGAAATGGACAGTCTGAATATGGGTTACATGATAAACTTAAGCGGTTCAGGTTTTGCGACTTTCTCTGGTAATCAATCTTTAATGGATTTAAATCTTTCAAAATCATTAGATAATGTTAAAGAGAATTTTCCTAACAGGTTTGGACTATTTGTCAATCTAAATTTAAATAAAATTGATGATGAAGATTTTGCCCAATCGTCTGTAGATATATTAAAAGATGCTGTTAAACAAGGTGCTATCGGATTAAAAATTTATAAAAATTTAGGGTTAAACCTAAAAGATTCCAAAGGCAACAGAGTTAAAGTTGATGATCCAAGGTTATCTCCAATATGGAATACTTGTGGCGAATTAAATATTCCTGTCTTAATTCATTCTGGAGAGCCCTCCCCTTTCTTTGATCCAATTGATAAGTTCAATGAAAGGTGGTTACATGCAAGACAAAAGCCAGGTAGTTTTAGACCATCAGAAAAATACCCTTCGTTTAACACTGTTATGAAAGAGCAGTCTAATATGTTTAAAAATCATCCTAATACTATATTTATTAATGCACATATGGGATGGATGGCTAATAATCTTGATGAATTAGAAAAGCACTTAGATAGTTTGCCAAATGTTTATACTGAAATTGGAGCTGTTATCGGAGAGCTTGGAAGACAACCAAGAAGAGCAAGACAATTTTTTATTGATTACCAAGACAGAATTATGTTTGGAAAAGACACATATAAAAAATCTGAATTTGATGTTTATTTTAGAGTTCTTGAATCAAAAGATGAATATTTTGACTATTACAGAAAAAGACATGGTCTTTGGAAAATGTATGGTCTAAACCTCCCCGACGAAGTACTTAAGAAGTTATATTATAAGAATGCTTCAAAACTTTTCCCTAGTATCGATATTAGTTTATTTGAATAATTTAACACTTTGATATATAAAGTATTTTGTAAATTAAATAATTGTAATTAACTATGCATTAATTATTAATACTAAGCAATGATAGTAGGTATCCCTAAAGAGATAAAAAACAATGAATTCAGAGTTGGAATGACTCCGTCGGGTGTGAATTCTTTTATAAATAAAGGTCATCAAGTTTACGTTCAAAAAAGTGCAGGATTAGGTAGTGGATATCCTGATTCTGATTATGTAACAGTAGGTGCTAAAATTTGTGATACTATTGAAGATGTTTATTCTATTTCTGAAATGATAGTTAAGGTTAAAGAGCCTTTAAAAAAAGAATATAGTTTGATAAAAGAAAATCAAATTATATACACATATTTCCATTTTGCTTCCTCAGAAGAACTTACTAAAGCTATGATTTTAAGTAATAGTATTTGTATTGCTTATGAAACTGTCCAAAACAAAGACTTAACACTTCCTCTATTAACACCAATGTCTGAAGTTGCTGGTAGAATGGCAACACAACAAGGTGCAAAATATTTAGAAAAACCTCAAAACGGCTATGGAATTTTATTAGGAGGAGTTCCTGGTGTAAAGCCTGCTAATGTTATTGTTTTAGGGGGCGGAGTAGTTGGAAGTCAAGCTGCTAAAATGGCTGCTGGTTTAGGAGCTAATGTTACAATATTTGATATTAGCCTAGATAGATTAAGGTATCTAGATGATACTATGCCAAGTAATGTTAATACTCAGTTTTCTAGTCTTTATAATATATCACAGGCTATAAAGAATGCTCACCTTATTATTGGAGCAGTATTAATTCCTGGAGCTAAAGCTCCTAATTTAATAACAAAAGCTATGCTTAAAGATTTACAGCCAGGTACTGTTTTAGTAGATGTTGCTGTTGATCAAGGAGGATGTTTTGAAACCACCCACCCTACTACACATGAAAACCCCACTTACATAATTGATGATGTTTTACATTATAGTGTTGCTAACATGCCTGGTGCAGTTCCTGTAACTTCTACAGAAGCTTTAACGAACGCTACAATAA
>CAJWFY010000088.1 GCA_913031655.1 uncultured Flavobacteriaceae bacterium | reverse complement strand
TGGCTTCCCATTTAATATTTATATTGATTTAATAATGACATTTTCCACATTCTAAACCGCCCATTTGAGCAGCAGTCAATTCTTTAACTCCATATTTCTTAGACAATTCGTCGTGTATCTTAGTATAATACTCATTGTCTTTTACTTTTATATTTGATTCTCTATGGCAATTAATACACCAACCCATAGTTAAAGGAGAGTACTGGTAAAGTATTTCCATTTCTTCTACTGGACCGTGACATTTTTGACATTCGATTCCGGCAACCGTCACGTGCTGTGAGTGATTGAAATAAACAAAATCAGGTAAATTATGTATCCTAACCCATTTAACCGGTTCAGTTTCTCCAGTATAGGATTGAGTTGTTTCATCCCAACCAACAGCTTTGTATAGTTTTTTAATTTCGTTAGTATAGAAATCTTTAGTATATCCTTTTTCTAAATCTTCTTCACCATTATAATCAGCAATATTTTCATGGCAGTTCATACAAACGTTAAGAGAGGGTATTCCTGAATGTTTAGAAATTCTAGCCGAGGAATGGCAATACTGACACTCTATTTGATTTGCTCCTGCATGAATTTTATGAGAATAATGTATAGGCTGAATCGGCATGTAGCCTTGATCTACTCCAACTTGCATTAAATATCCATAAGCAAAATAAGCACTCGATAGAAGCAGTAAAATAACAGAAATAAATACTAAGAATTGATTTTTAATAAATTTTTCCCAAATAGGAGTTCCTGGAGATTTTTTTAGATTTAACTCAATGCCCTTGTCAGTAGCTAACCTTTTAAAAGTATTAGTTACTAAAAATAGCATAGTTACTAACACAACCAATACTAAAGAAAGTAGAAAAAGTACCAAATCATTTGTAAAAGAAGATGAGTTACCTTGATTAGCATTATTAGAAATAGCGGCAGAACTTGCAACAGCAGCTGGTGGTGTGTAATCAGTATATGCTAAAATATTGTCCATATCCTCATTAGATAACTGAGGGAAAGAGTTCATAGCTACTTTATTATACTCCTCATATATAGAAACAGCTTGTTCGTCACCCGACTTAATTAAAGCAGCACTGTTTTTTATCCAAGAATATAACCACTCCTTTTCATATTTACTTGAAACACCTTTTAATGCAGGGCCAATTAATTTTTTATTCAACTTATGGCATGAAGCACAGTTAGCATTAAATAAACTTTTACCTTTAGAAACATCAATTTCTTGAGATGAAATGCTTAAAGAAGTAGCTAATAAGAACGCTAAGTTTAGGACGAAGAACCTGAGAGCTCTAAAGTTTGTAAAGAGGTTAAGAAATTCTTTCAATAATATTGTTTTTCCTTCTACTAACAATTTTTAAAACTGTATCAAAATTAGACGCCAAAAATACAACACAAGAATGATTTTAGAAACCCCAGACAGATCTAATTTATAATTTATAACGATTCTAAATAAATATTTTGAATAACAAAAAAATTATAGATTTATATTATTATAATAAATATATTTGTTTTCTATGATAGCTTCAAATAATTTAATGTGTTTAGCTTTTTATTTAAGTTTTTTTTGTTCTTTTTCTCAAACAGGATCACTTAAAATAGATCAAAATCCTAAGTTAGAAAAAGTATTAGAGCTCAAAAAAGAGGTTAATTCCGAAACATTTACATCAGGTCAATTTACAATTCAAGTTTTCAACGGAAATTATAATGATGGAAAAAAGCTTGTGGATAGCTTGATAGTTGAAAAAAAGTATACTGATTTGTTTTTTAGTTTTGAAACGCCTTATTATAAAATACGAATAGGAAAGTACGTTTCAAAAATCAAAGCCATAAGAAAGCTAAAAGAAATAAAAAAAGATTTTTCTTCAGCTTTTATTCTTAAGCCAAATTGATTATTTAATTTTCTTTTTAACTTCTACTTCAGAGTAGGCCTCAATGACATCACCAATCTTAACGTCATTATAATTTCTTATTTGAATACCACATTCATAACCCTTGGCAACTTCTTTAGCATCATCTTTAAATCTCTTTAAGGCAGATAATGTTCCTGAATTGACAACAATTCCGTCCCTAATAATTCTAATATTTGAATTTCTGAATATCTTACCATCTGTGACCATACAGCCAGCAATAGTCCCAACTTTAGAAATTTTAAAGGTCTCTCTTATTTCTGCATTTCCAGAAATTTCTTCTTTAAACACAGGAGATAACATTCCTTCCATCGCATCCTTAAGATCATTAATAGCATCATATATTATAGAATAATTTCTAATATCTATCTCTTCCTTGTCTGCAATTTGTCTAGCGTTTCCTGTTGGCCTAACATTAAATCCAATAATAATTGCATCAGAGGCAGAGGCTAAAAGCACATCTGATTCAGTGATGGTTCCTACAGCCTTATGAATAATATTAACATGTATTTCTTCAGTAGAAAGTTTTTGAAAAGAGTCAGTCAAAGCCTCTACAGAACCATCTACATCCCCTTTTAAAATTATATTTAATTCTTTGAAATCCCCTAAAGCTATTCTTCTACCTATTTCATCTAAAGTAATATGCTTCTGAGTTCTTACTGATTGTTCTCTTATAAGTATCGTTCTTTTAACAGCGATTTGTTTTGCCTCTTTTTCATCTTCAAAAACATTAAATTTATCTCCAGCTTGAGGCGCACCATCAAGGCCTAATATAGACACAGGAATTGAAGGCCCTGCTTCAATAATAGCATTTCCTCTTTCATCTTGCATAGCCTTTACTTTACCAGAATGCTGTCCAGCTAACAAATAATCTCCAATTTTTAAAGTTCCTGTTTGAATCAATATGGTAGACATATAGCCCTTGCCTTTATCTAAAAAAGCTTCCACTACAGTTCCAGTTGCTAATCTGTTTGGATTAGCTTTTAACTCTAAAAATTCTGCTTCTAGCAAGACTTTTTCAAGTAATTCATCTACGCCAGTTCCTTTTAATGCTGAAATATCATGAGATTGGATTTTCCCCCCCCACTCTTCAATTAGCAAGTTCATCCCTGAAAGTTTTTCTTTAATTTTATCAGGATTTGAGTTTTGTCTATCTATTTTATTTATTGCAAAAATTATAGGAACCCCTGCTGCTTGAGCATGGCTAATGGCTTCCTTAGTTTGGGGCATTACATCATCATCTGCAGCAATGACTATTATAACTAAATCTGTAACTTGAGCTCCTCTAGCTCTCATCGCAGTAAATGCTTCGTGTCCAGGAGTATCTAAAAAAGTAATTTTCTGACCATCTTTCAACACTACATTATAAGCTCCAATATGTTGAGTAATCCCACCAGATTCTCCAGCAATAACATTCTCTTCTCTTATATAATCTAATAATGAAGTTTTTCCATGATCTACATGCCCCATAACTGTAACAATTGGTGCCCTAGGAAGTAAATCTTTTGGATCATCCTCGATAGCCTTAATAGAATCTTCAATATCAGTTGTGACAAACTCTACATCATATCCAAATTCATCGGCCACTATTGTTAAAGTTTCAGCGTCAAGTCTTTGATTCATTGTTACCATGATCCCTAAGGACATACAAGTAGATATAATATCAGTTGAAGTGGCTTCCATCATTGTAGCAACTTCACCTACAGTGATGAATTCTGTAACTTTAATTGTTTTTTTATCAGCTTCATTTAGAGCTACATCTTCGTCAGATTTAAATTTATGTGAATCTCTTTTTTCCTTTCTGTATTTAGCTCCTTTTGAAGTAGAGGATCTTCCTTGAAGTTTCTCTAAAGTTTCCCTTATTTGTTTTTTAACATCAATCTCGGATGGCTCAACAGCTGAGGCTTTTGATCTTGGTTGTTTTGTGAAATTTCTTTTATTTGACTCAGAACTAGGTTTAACCGGATCTTTAGTAACTCTTATTCTTTTTCTTTTTGAACTAGACGAACCATAAGAAGGTTTATTAGCTCCCACGCTAGGCTTAGATTTTTTAAACTGTCCTAAATCTATTTTATCTCCTACCGTCTTAAGTCCGCTCAGCTTTTTATATTGAGTTTTAATATTAGTATCATCTTTTTTCTCTACTACATTCTCAGCTTTTTCTGATCCTACTTTTTTAGCTTTTTCTGATCCTACTTTTTTTATTTCTTTGTCTTTTAAATTTTCTTCTAATTTAGGAGCTTTCTTGTCTAAAGAAGCTTTTGGTTTTTTATTAAATTGATCTAAATCTATTTTACCTAATTGAACTGGCTTCTTAACTTCAGCTTTTGCTTCAATTAAAGCATTTTGTTTTTTTATTTTTTCTTCTTGCTCTTTCTCTATCTGAATTCTTAATTCTTCTTTCTGCTTTCTCTTTTCTTCACTTAAGCCGTGAGACTCTACTTTACTAGATTTATCAGAACTGAATTCGTTCAAAAATAAGCTATACTGCTCTTCAGATATTTTAGTTGTTGGCCTCGCTTCAATAGCATGATCATTTGAAGCTAAAAACTCAACAGCTCTATCTAAAGAAATGTTAAACTCTCTTAGCACCTTATTTAATCTAGTTAATTTCACTTCACTCATAAAAAAATATAAAAATTTTATTCTGAAAATTCAGCACTCAGTACCTTTCTTATTTCTAGGATTGTTTCTTCTTCTAAATCAGTCCTTTTCATTAAATCTTCAACATCTTGCTCTAAAACACTTTTAGCAGTATCTAAACCAGCTTTTTTTAATTCTTCTAAAACCCAAGCTTCAATCTCATCTGAAAATTCTGTTAGCTCAACGTCTTCCTCAGCTCCTTCTCTGTAAACATCAATCTCATAGCCTGTTAACTGACCTGCTAATCTAATGTTATGTCCACCCCTGCCTATCGCTTTAGAAACTTGCTCTGGATCCATAAATGCTTCTACTGTTTTCTTTTCTTCATTAATTTTTAGAGAAGATATTTTTGCAGGACTCAAAGCTCTTGTTATTAATAGTTGAATATTACTAGTATAATTTATTACATCTATATTTTCATTCCCTAATTCCCTTACTATTCCATGAATTCTAGAACCTTTCATTCCAACACAGGCTCCAACCGGATCTATTCTATCATCATATGAATCAACCGCTACTTTGGCTTTTTCACCTGGTATTCTTACAACTTTTTTGACGGATATTAGCCCATCAAAAACTTCTGGAATATCTTGCTCAAAAAGCTTTTCTAAAAACTTTGGAGAAGTCCTTGAAAGCACTATCGAAGGCTTATTTCCTTTTAACTCAACAGACTCTATAACTCCTCTGATATTGTCACCTTTCCTGTAAAAGTCAGAGGGAATTTGACGGTCTTTAGGCATAATTAATTCATTCCCTTCATCATCCAAAAGAATAACAACATTATGACGAATGTGATGAACTTCAGCTGTATATATTTCGCCAATTAAATCTACGAATTGCTTATATACGATTCCATTGTCATGTTCATGAATTCTAGAAACTAAATTTTGTCTGAGTGACAAAACAACCCTTCTACCTAGATCAACTAGCTTAACTTCTTCAGATACATCTTCACCTACCTCAAAATCTGGTTCAATTTTTCTAGCTTCAGTAAGGGTTATTTCTTGATTCTCATCTTCAACCGCATCGTCTTTAACAACAACTCTATTTCTCCAAATTTCTAAATCTCCTTTATCAGGATTGATAATAATATCAAAATTATCATCATCACCATATTTTCTCTTTAAAGTGTTTCTAAATACTTCTTCTAAAATAGACATGAGTGTTACTCTGTCAATAAATTTTTCGTTTTTAAATTCCGAAAATGATTCAATTAAGGCTAAGTTTTCCATTTACTTATATTTTAAAATTCTACTATTAAGTTTGCTTTTTTTATCTTATTAAATGCTATTGATTTGTTTTTTTTAACTGAAATTTTCCCTTTACCAATAGGTTTAGGCTCTCTAGCAGTCCATTCAATGGTTATTTCACTTTCATTAACTTCTGTTAAATTTCCAATAAATTCAGTTCCGTCTACAGACTGAACGTTCAACTTTCTTTTAATGTTTTTAGTAAATTGTCTTTGAGATACTAAAGGAGAAAAAAGACCTGCTGAACTAACATCTACCGAAAAATCATCTAATTCTTCATTCAAGTTCTTTTTTAGAAATTTCGTCAAACCAACACAATCTATAATTTTAACCCCATTATCTCCATCTATAGTAATGTTAATTTTGTTTGAAGGATCCATGGAAAAATCAACCAAAAACAGATTTGGTTTGCCAATAAAAAACTCTTCCATTAAATCTTCTAAAACTTTTTTCAAACTATATATTTAATAAAGAGGGGGACAGTGTCCCCCTCAATTTTTC
>CAJWFY010000087.1 GCA_913031655.1 uncultured Flavobacteriaceae bacterium | reverse complement strand
GGTGCTAGATCGGCTTACTTACCCTCAGGTTTTACAAATGAGTTTATAAACGAACCTTTTGATGGAGGATTTAATATAGAATTTGTTAAAAATGTAAATGGTAAACCTTTAGATTTTTTTATAAATCAAACTATGATGAGAATTGATATGCCAACTTCACTTAAAAGTGGGGAGAGCTTTTCCTTTTCAATTAAGTGGTGGTATAATATTCAAGATCACGTAAATCAAGATGGGAGATCAGGTTATGAAACTTTTAAAAGCGACGGGAATCGATCATACATAATTGCTCAGTTTTTCCCAAGAATGGCCGTATATAATGAAATAGATGGATGGCAGAATTATCAATTTTGGGGTGATGGAGAATTTGCTTTACCTTTTGGGAATTATGAAGTAAAAATCACTGTTCCCTCTGATCATATATTAGATGCTACAGGAAAACTTCAAAATAGAAAAGAAGTTTTTTCAAAAGTTATGTTAAAGCGTTTTAATAAAGCGAAAAAAACATATGATAAACCAGTTATGATTGTAACACAAGCAGAAGCTGAATTAGCAGAAAAAAGTTTTTCTAAGAACAAAAAAACATGGCATTTTATTGCAAAGAATGTTAGAGATTTTGCCTTTGCATCATCAAGAAAATTTATTTGGGATATGATGGCGGTAAAAGTAGGCGATAAAGATGTTATGGCTGTTTCTATGTATCCCAAAGAGGGGAATCCGTTATGGGAAGATTATTCAACGATAGTTGTAGCAGAAACCTTAAAAACTTATTCTAATTATACTTTTGATTATCCATATCATAAAGCTATATCAGTTCATGCCGCTCAAATTGGAATGGAATACCCTATGATTTGCTTTAATTTTGGAAGACCAAATATTGACGGTTCTTATTCTGATCAAGTTAAGTACGGAATGATAGGAGTTATTATTCATGAAGTGGGTCATAATTTTTTCCCAATGATTGTTAATAATGATGAGCGACAATGGGCATGGATGGATGAAGGTATAAACACATTTGTTCAATATATAACTGAACAGAAGCTAGGGAAAGATAAGCCTGAAATTATTTTTCCTTTAAAGGAATATCCGTCAAGAAGAGGAAAAGCTAAAGATATTGTTAATTACATGAGTGTAGATCAGAACTCTCTAGCTCCAATTATGAGTAATCCAGAAAACGTGTTTAGTCTTGGACCGAATGCTTATGGAAAACCAGCAACAGCGTTAAATATTTTAAGAGAAACTATTATGGGTGAAGAACTTTTTGACCATGCTTTTAAAACCTACTCTAAAAGATGGATGTTTAAACATCCTACACCAGAAGATTTTTTTAGAACCATGGAAGATGCTTCTGCTGTAGATTTAGATTGGTTTTGGAGAGGGTGGTTTTACACAACTGACTATGTAGATATAGGAATAAGTGAAGTTAAACAATATTATGTTTCGTCAGAGCCTGGAATAGAAATGAAAAAAATCATGGAAGAACGTGGAATTCCTAGAAATAAATTAAGACCATTAGTTTATTTAGAAGAGTTTGAAAATGATACAAAAAATCAAAAAGAAGGTAATCCTTTAGATAATTCACAATTATTAAACAATTATCTTAACGAAAACTATAGTAAAGAGGAAATCTCTAATTTGAATATTCCGAAATATTTTTATGAAATAGTTTTTAATAAACCAGGAGGTCTTGTTATGCCAATTATTGTAGACTACGAGTATGAAGATGGAACTAAAGAAAGAATTGAGTATCCAGTTCAGGTTTGGAGAAAGAATGATAATACAGTTAGTAAGATGGTTACTTCAAATAAAAAAATTATAAATATTGTTTTGGATCCTGACTTGGAGACAGCAGACATAGATACATCTAATAATTCATGGCCAAAAAAACAAGATAATTCTGATTTTGATAAATTTAAATCTAAAATAAAGGGTTAAAACTTTATAAATGGTCGTTTAAATAATCGACCATTTATTTATATTTGTATTAAATACTATTATATGATTTTTTTTATAAGCGGACCTGAAATTCTTTTTGTAGGCTTAATAGTCTTACTTGTTTTTGGTGCTGATAAAATCCCTGAAATATCAAGAGGACTTGGAAAAGGTATTCGTCAGGTGAAAGATGCAACCGAAGATATAAAGAGTGAAATAAAAAAAAGTGCTGATAAACAAGGTATCGATACAGAATCAATTAAAAAAGAAATTGACGATGTTAAGGGTAAAATGGATGATTTAGGAGGTTCTATTAAAAGAAACTTTTAAACCTTTCTACTTATAGATATTCCATCTCTTATTGGAAGTATAATAGTTTCTATCCTCTTGTCACAATTGATGAAATCATTGTATTCTATTAGAATGTTAGTGACTGTATCTTCTTCGACTGGTTTTTTTAAAACTTTTCCGCTCCAAAGAACATTATCTGTGATTATTAATCCGTTAGTATTTAATTTATCGATAACAAGGTTGAAATAATTGAGATAATTTTCTTTATCAGCATCAATAAAAATTAGATCAAAATTTTCATTAATTGTAGGGATGATTTCTAAAGCATTCCCAACATATTGAAAAAAAACATTTCCATTTTTAGTTTTATCAAAATATTTTCTTTGAATATTAAATAACTCTTCATTTTTATCAATTGTATGAATTGTGCCATTTAAATCTAAACCTTCAGAAATACAAATAGCGGAGTATCCAGTATAAGTGCCTATTTCTAAAACCTTTTTTGGTTTTAATAATTTAGATATCATAGAAAGAACTCTTCCTTGATAAGCTCCACTTAACATTCTTGGGTTTAGAACTTTTAAATTAGTTTCTCTATTTAATTCTTTTAAAATATCAGGCTCTTTTTGAGAAAATAACTCAACATAGTCTAGTATTTCTTTATTTATAAAATCATTCATCTTTTCGTTTGGCATATTTAAATCGATCTAGAAGAGATGGAAGAGCGTAACCATCTAATCCATTTATTGTTACGGTTTTGGCTTTATCAAGACTTAACCATCCGTCATCTTGAATGATATTTTTGTCATAATAAATATCATTAATTTCTGCAACCATTAGTAAGGTATTATTTTCTTTAATTTCATATTTATTGATAAACTTACAGCCTAGTTTTATTTTAGAACTTTTGACATACGGGGCTTTAAAATCATCAATAAATTCTTTTTCTAAAGAAGTCATGTCAAATTCTGATATAGCTGATGGATATCTAGCAGATGTGTGATGAGCGTCTTTAATGTCATCGAAATACACATGATTCACAGTGAATATTCCATTATCAATTATATTTTTAAAAGTATCTCTAGGGACTGTAGTTGGACGTACAATAAAACTTAATAAAGCTGGATCACTTCCTAAGTGAGTTATTGAGCTAAAAATTGCAACATTGTATACCCCTTTATCAGAAACAGTTCCAATCAAGTTAGCCGATTTATATCCTGTACAACTGTTGACAAGGTTTAATCTGTAAATCTTGTCCATTTCATTTATTTGAGATTTCGAAAAGTGTTCCATTTATAATAAATTTAATATTTAAAAATATGATAATTTAATTCGTTTTACTTAAATTATTATATTTAATAAAATAATTATTTAGTGTAACTAATCTCTAAGAAAATTTTATCAAAAAACCCCAAAAATATAGATTAACCATTTTACTTTTTTTAATAAGTTTAATTTGTTATATATCTTTTTTTATTGTTGGAAGTGAGATTGATCAAAATGGATACTTGAAAGAACCTTTTGGATTAATCCCAATAGGTGCTCTTTTCTTTTTTGCTTCTGTAATGAGTTTTGCTTGGATTAAAATAAAAAAGTAGACCTCTTTAAAAGTCTACTTTTTTTATGATTTTTAATTTTGTCTGAACTTAATTTTTCTTTCTCTCTCCTTTACAAGAAGCCATAGCTGATTTTAATTCTTCTTGAGATTCTAATTTCTTTTTTACTATGCTCTTATCATCATCAAATGTTAATATTGTTATAGGAAAAACTAATTGAGGTTTTGTCCTAGTTTTTTCATTGATTACATACCAACTCTTCATAGCTATACATATTTCTTTTCTATCATTTCCACTAATGATTGAACCATCTGGCATAGAGTATGAAAGAGGGTATTCAAATTTAAAGCATAAACCTTTTCTCTTGCCTTTTCCTTTTTTTCCTTTTGAACTGTTCAGTTTTCTTCCCTTTGTTGTGAAATAAAGTTCATCATTTCTTTCGTATTCTATTTCAAGTTTTATAAAATCAAAACTTTTCATTTCAATTTCATAACCAAGCTCTGGAGCTAGAGTTGCTTCATCAATAAAATCATTAGGCATTTCAAAATTTATTGAAGAAATAGCTGAACTTGGTAGATCAGATTTAGAAATTAGAATTTTATTTTCAGAATCAATAATTGCTTGAATTAATTCATCATCTGACATTTCATCTCCTTCAATATCACAGGAAATAAAAAGTAAAGGGCAAATAAGGGCAAATAATAATAAATATTTTTTCATAATTTTTAAAATAATTAAATCAATTATACCTCCAATTTATATATTATTTTCAATTTTAACAAATTTTAACAAATTTTACTTTTCTAAAATCATTCATTAAATATTATAATTAACTTGCGCACTATGAGAAAAAATATAATTATGTTTTTGTTTATTACTCTATTTCAATTCACTTTTAGTCAAGAATCCCAGCTGGTTCAAGATGAGGAATTTCCTGTTTTTCCAATATGCAGTTTGGTTCCTTCATCAATGCAAAATATTTGTTTTGAAGAGACTATTTCAGAACACATTGCTAATAATTTTGTGTATCCAAAAGCTGCAATGGATTTAGAACTTCAGGCAGTTGTAAAAGTTTTTTTTGAAATTGATAAAAACGGAAAAGTTGATAAATTATTTGCAAAAGCCTCTTTAGTAGGTGTGAAGTTTAATGAAAAAGAAGCTTTATTAGAAGCTAATCAAATTTTTGAACAAGCATCTATTGATATAATGAACAAACTTCCTTTAATGAAGCCAGGAAAAATAAATGGAGAAGTTTCCTCTTTTCCATTTGATATTCCTATAATCTATAGATTGCCAAGTTCTACAAATGATTTTACTAAAGTTTACCCTTTAGACAGCGTAGAGTGGGCTCCTTTATTTCCTGAGACCAAGAACATATCACCAGAAGAATCTAAAATTTATTTCAAAAAAAGAATAGCAGATCATATTAAAAAATATTTAAGATTTCCACGAAAATCAAAAAACCTAAATGATCAGGTTATAGTTTTTGTTGAAATAATAGTTGAAAATGATGGAAATATTTATGAAATTACAGCTTTTGGTAATGAAGAATTTAGAAAAGAAGCAGAAAGAGTCATTAAAAAAATACCATCATTAGAACCTGGATTAATTAATGATTATCCCGTAGCAATTTCTTATACCGTTCCAATTACATTTAATAGAAAAAAATGATTAAAAAAGTAATTAACCATAGAGGCTGGCTAAAATCACTTTTATTTATACCTCTTCTTGTTTTTTCTCAAATTTTTGGGGCATTAGTTTTGTTATTGCTAGGTTATGATTTAACGGAAATTTCATCTAACGTAATGAATGAAAGTGTTATGATCGTTTTCGAATACTCAGGATTAGTTATTGTTATGATTTTGATTTGGCTATTTATGAAATTTATAGACAAACAACCTTTAATAGAAATAGGATTTCAAACTCAAGGAAGATCAAAAGAGATTAACTATGGGATTTTATTTGGACTATTTATTATGGCTTTCGCATTTGTTTTTTTATCTGTAATTGGTGAAATAGTTTTTTTAAATTATTCTTTAGATTTTAATCAAATTTTGTTGTCAATAGCACTTTTTATTGGAGTTTCTTTTTTTGAAGAGATTATTTTTAGAGGCTATATGCTCAAAAATTTATTAGAATCCTTTAACCCATTTGTAGCTCTTTTAATTTCGTCTTTGTTTTTTTCATTGATTCATGCTTCAAATCCAAATGTAACTTCACTTGGATTATGTAATATATTTTTAGCTGGAATTTTCTTAGGAGTATCATACGTCTTTACTAAAAACTTATGGTTTCCTATTGCTCTTCATTTTAGTTGGAATTTTTTTCAAGCTATGTTTGGTTTTAAAGTGAGTGGTCTAGATTCTTATTCTATTATTGAATTTATGATTCCAGATAATAATATGATTAACGGAGGAGAATTTGGATTTGAAAGTTCTATATTATCAATAATAGTTCTCTTTGTTGGTACTATTATAATTTGGAATTATTTTAAAAAATATGGTATACAAAAACACTAATTTTACTTGTGTTTAA
>CAJWFY010000086.1 GCA_913031655.1 uncultured Flavobacteriaceae bacterium | reverse complement strand
AACAGGGTTTGTTTTTGATTTTGATATAATGCACGCAAACTTAGGAATTTTTTTGGTAAGTAAATTTAAAATTAAGTGTTTTGTGTACTGTTCACTCTCATAGTGACCAATATCAACTAACAATATTTTATTTTCAGCTTTAAAATAGTCGTGATATTTTAAATCTGCTGTAATAAAACAGTCAACATTCCTATTTATTGCTTCTTCAATTGCGAAGCTACCAGAACCACCTAGAACTGCAATTTTTTTGATTTTTTTATTAGTAAATGAAGAATGTTTGATAGCGTTAGTATTCATTTTTTCTTTTACATATTTTAAAAAATCTAATTCATTTAAGCCAGTTTCTAGTTCTCCTACCATTCCCATTCCTGTTTTAGAATGTTCTTTTGGTATTAGTATTTTAGTATTTAACAACGATAATTGTTGAGATATCTGATAATTTACGCCCTTTGGGTGATTATCTAGATTCGTGTGAATAGAATAAATGTTTATATCATTTTTAATAGCTTTTCTAACTACTCTTTCTACATAGGTTTTTTCAGTAAGGTTTTTTAATCCTATAAAAATTATAGGATGAAAGGAGATTATTAAATCACACTTATTTTCAATTGCTTCATCTATTACATTCTCTAAAGTGTCAATAGTAATTAAAGCTTTATTAACATTAATTGAAGGATCTCCAACTAATAACCCAACATTATCAAAACTCTCTGCATTTTCAATGGGAGCCCAATTTTCTATGATATCAATAATTTCTTTAAGAATCATTTTTTTTATTTAAAGTTAAAAAATATTAGATGATAAATTTTTCATTTATTATAAATATTGTTTTTTGAATTTATATCTTTAATATTATAAATCGACGATTGTTATTATTATTAACGTAATTTTTTTTAAAAAAAATACTTTTGTCTATAATTTAGTTTAATGAATAAAATTAGACTTTTACTTTTTCCGTTAGCTGTTTTATATACTTTAATAACAAGTTTAAGAAATATTCTTTTTGACTTAAAAGTTTTTAAATCTCACGAATTTGAGACTCCTTTAATTGGAATTGGAAATTTAAGTTCCGGGGGAACTGGGAAAACTCCAATGGTAGAATACATCTTTAAATTCTTTTCAAATGAGTTTAAATTAGCTCTTTTAAGCAGAGGCTTTAAAAGATCGACTAGTGGATACATTAAAGCTAATCCTTTTTCAGATTCAAACGAAATTGGAGATGAGCCTTTTCAAATATTTAGTAAGTTTAATCATATTGATGTTGCAGTTGATGAAAACAGGGTAAGGGGAGTTAAAAATCTACTAAAAGACAGCGCAAATCTTCAATCAATAGTTTTAGATGACTGTTTTCAACATAGAAGTGTTTCATTACAGTTGAATATTTTGTTAACGACTTATAGATCTCCTTTTTATACAGATTTTGTTTTGCCTTGTGGAGACTTAAGAGAACTTAAGTCAGGATACAAAAGAGCCGATTTAGTTGTTATAACAAAATGTCCAAATGATCTTTCTAAAAAGTTAATGGAAGAAACAAGACTAGAATTGTCCTTAAAGAGTAATCAAAAATTGTTTTTTACATCAATTAAATATAATAATTATTTACATGGTGAAAGTGAAATAAAAATAAGTGATATAAATAATTTAAAAGTTTTATTAGTAACAGGAGTCGCTCACGATAATGAAATAGTTAATTACTTAAAATCAAAAAAAATTCAATTTGATAAAATTTCCTTTTCAGATCATTATAATTATTCTGCTAAGGATATTCAAAAAATTGAACTAGAGTATAGTGATAGGATTATTATTACTACTGAAAAAGATTACCAAAAAATTAAATTAATTAATAGAAAAAATAAATGGTATTACTTACAAATAGAAATCACTTTTTTAGATAATGAAGATTCATTTAAAACAATAATTAGAGATACTATAATTAAGTAATGTGTTTTTGAGCTTTATATGAAGATCTGACTAGTGGACCACTTTCGACATGTCTAAAACCTAACTTATTTGCAAAAATTTCATAATTTTTAAATTGGGCAGGATCAATAAATTCTTTTACAGGAAGGTGCTTTTTTGAGGGTTGTAAGTATTGTCCAATAGTTACAATATCTACATCATTTTTTTTTAAATCAATTAATGATTCAAAAACTTCTTCCTCTTTTTCTCCAAGACCAAGCATTATTCCTGATTTAGTTCTATTAATCCCATTATCTTTTAAGTATTTTAAAACTGAAAGACTTCTGTCGTATTGGGCTTGAATTCTAACTTCACGAGTTAACCTTCTAACAGTTTCAATATTGTGAGATACAACTTCTGGCTTTACAGAAACAATTTTATCTAAATGTTTTTCAATTCCTTGAAAATCTGGAATAAGAGTTTCTAATGTTGTTGAAGGATTTAATCTTCTAATACTTTTTACTGTTTCAGTCCATATTAAAGTTCCCATATCTTTTAAATCATCTCTATCTACAGATGTTAAAACAGCATGTTTAATTTTCATCAATTTAATTGAGTTTGCTACTTTTTCAGGCTCTTCCCAGTCGACGTTTTCAGGTCTTCCAGTTTTTACTCCACAAAAACCACACGAACGCGTACAGATATTACCTAAAATCATAAAAGTGGCTGTTCCTTCACCCCAGCATTCTCCCATATTAGGACAGCTTCCAGACGAGCAAATCGTATTTAAGTTGTATTTATCTACTAAAGACCTTAACTCAGTGTACTTTTTACCAGTTGGAAGTTTTACTCTAATCCACTTTGGTTTTTTTGCAATTTTAGGTTCTATAGTAATTGAATCAGCTAGCATATTTAGTAAATTAATTTCTTGTTCAAATGTACAAACTATTGATTAATTTATATTACAAAATCGTTAGATACCATATGCTGAAACTCGTTAGAAAAAGTATTCCCAGAATACTCAATATGTTTATAAATAATGAAGGTCTAAAACTCTTAGGGGTATGATGACTATTTATAAGTCTGAAATTGATAAATGCGTAAAATGGAGCAGTTATAAAAGAAAGAATAGTAGCTATTTTAATTAATAAGCCCATCTCTGAGATAAAGAAAGCGAAAATAATTAAAGTTCCAGAAGCTAAAAGAATTATCCAAAAGTTATAATTATTCAACTTATGAAACCCAAGTAGTTTTGATGTAATTTTCATTGCCCTAGGGGAAGCATCTAAACATGTAATAGTTGTGCTAAACATCGTAGTGAAAGCAGCAATAGCTATAATTAAAAATGCTCCATTACCAATTGAACTCGTATATAAATTTATCAATTGATTAGCAAATTTTCCCCCGCTATTTGAGAATTCTTCTCCACTACCGTTCATTACTAGGGCTCCAAGAGATACAAAACATAAACCTAATATAATTGTTGTGAGATATCCAACGTTAAAATCAAATATAACATCGCTGTTTTTAATGTTTTCTTCTTTTTTCTTTTTTTCTAAAGTCCATATGGATTGCCAAATTGAGAGGTCGAGTGGAGCTGGCATCCAACCCATAAATGCAACAACAAATACAATACCAATTTTATCTTTTGGAAAAACTTGAATTAATTCAAGCGTGTTTGTTGAATTAAAACCAGCAAAGATAACTGCAGTTATTGTACTCACTGTTAGTGTTATAATAACGAACTTCATTAAATTGTCTAAAAACCTATATCTGCCTATTAATAAAATAATTAGGGAGAAAAGGGTGATTATAGCCGCCCAAATAGTAATATTGTTTGATATACCGAACAATTCTATTGCCAAACCCGCTGTGACTATTGTAACAGCTGTTTGAATAGTAAACATAGTAACAAGTGACAAGAGGAGATAAATAATTAAAACATAATTCCCAAGTTTTTTATATCCATGTAGTAATGTTTCTCCTGTAGCTAAGGAATATTTAGGACCAAATAAAAAAAAAGGATATTTAAATAAGTTTGAAAGAGCGAGAACCCATATTAAACCTAAACCAAAATCTGCACCTGCTCTTGTTGATTGCACTAAATGCGAAACTCCAATAGCTGCACCTGCAAATAATAATCCAGGACCAAATTTTTTCATTATTCCTTTCAATTTTTTTCTATTATTTCTGCCAATACTTTTTTTGCTCTTAATACTCTAACCTTAATATTATTTATAGGTTGGCCTAGTTTAATAGATATCTCTTTATAACTTAATTCATTAAAATATTTAAGTTCAATTACTTTTTTATAGCTAGGTTTTAGTTTATTTATTTTTGATTTTAAAGATTTTAATTTTTGTTCATTAATTAAATTATCTTCTGGGCTTGGGGAAGTTTCTGTTATTATATTGAATTCATCTGGCTCATTAAAATTAATTTTATTTTTTCTTAATTGATCAATGTGAAGGTTCTTAGAAATTGTAATTAGCCAAGTTTTAAAATTATACTTTTCGTTATAAGAGTTTATTTTTTTAAAAGCTTTTGCAAAACATTCTATTGTAATATCTTCTGCATTAGACTCGTTATTTGTTCTTTTTAGTTGAAAGTTATAAACATCAGACCAATATTTATTCAATAAGAAACTAAATGCATTTTGATTATTTGCTTTGGCTAGAGTTATTTGATTTTTAATTTTTTTATTGTCTATCAAATTATTGATTCAAATTCAATTCTGGGTTTTTACAGTCTGCTTCATCAGGAAGCTTTCCGCAAATACCACAAGGTTTATCATCTTTATTTAAAAATGGACTTGCACTAGCGCATGTTCCAGAAAATTTACCATCTTTTTTAACTATTATTTTAATTGCAATTCCTGCAAATGCCAGACCTATTAGTATAAAAGTGATTATAAATAGCATAAATTAATTGTCTATAATGTTTACCTCTTCTTCAAGTAATATATTAAATTTTTTTAAAACCTTTTTTTTAATTTTTTGAGAAAAATTAAAAATCTCATTTCCTGAAGCATTACCATGATTTATAATAATTAAAGCATGTTTATCGTGAGTACCTGTATTTCCTTCTCTTAATCCTTTAAATCCACATTTTTCAATAAGACTAGCTGCGGGAATTTTAATTCTATTTACTGAAATTTTATAAAAAGGTATGTCTTTATCTTTATTTGTAAGTTCTCTAAAATCTAAATCACTAATAATAGGGTTTTTAAAAAAACTACCACAATTTCCTATTTTTTTAGGGTCAGGCAGTTTACTGGATCTTATTTCAATTACGGACTTTGAAATATCTTTAATTGTAGGGTTTAAAATATTCTTTTTGTCTAAGTCATTTTTTAAAGGTTCGTAAGAGTAATTTATCAAATGATTGAGCTTTGATAGTCTAAAAATTACATTTGTGATAATATATTTATTTTTAAATTTTTCTTTAAAAATAGAGCTTCTATAAGAAAAATTACATTCATTATTTTTAAAAATCTTAAGTAAACCTGTTTCAGTTGAAATCGTTCTACAGCTTTCGAACACATCCTTTAATTCAACTCCGTAAGCTCCTATATTTTGGATTGGTGCGCTTCCTACATTTCCTGGAATTAAACTTAAATTTTCTAACCCGCCGTAATTATTTGTTAAACTCCAATTAACCACGTCATCCCAAACTTCACCAGCTCCCACAGAAACTAAAACTTTTTCATTAGTTTCATTTATGATATCAATTCCTTTAATTTCTATTTTAAGAATAGGTCTATTAATATCATTTTTGAATAAGATATTACTTCCTCCTCCAAGAATTATTGATTCGAGATCATTATTGGAAATTATAAAATCAGTAATTTCTTTTTCGTTATTTATGATATTTAAATTTGAAGAAAAACACTCTACCCCAAAACTATTCAAACTTTTAAGTGATGTTCTGTGTTTTGTTTTCAATTATTGGAAATATAATAGATTTTATTTTTCTTCTTCAGGTAAAACTTCCCCTTTAATTCTTAATATTACATTTGCAGTTTTAGCATTAGAATTAACGGTAATTGCTTTTTGAAAAATTCCAGTTCTTTTAGTGTCATATTGCACTTCTATTTCACCATTTTCTCCAGGAAGAATAGGCTTTTCAGGTTTTTTAGGAATTGTACATCCACAAGAAGAGAAAATTCTTGTAAAAGTTAAAGGAGCATTTCCTGTATTAGTAAATTTAAAAATTCTACTACCATCTTCTCCATTTTCAATAACTCCATAATCTATTATGGTTTCTTTAAATTCAATTTCAGCAAACTTTTCTTGAGATATTACTGTATTTGAAGTTAAAAATATCGCCAAAATTAATAAGATTTTTTTCATTATAGTTTATTTAGTTTTTATGTATATCATTAAATATATTACAAAAATACAACATACCTTTTAAATTACTTTTTAGTTGACTAC
>CAJWFY010000085.1 GCA_913031655.1 uncultured Flavobacteriaceae bacterium | reverse complement strand
GCTTAAGTGGAGTGGCCTCTCTAGTTGGAATTAACCTAGGAGGAAATGTTGCTGGGTCCGAAATACCGCCATCCATTTATCCTCAAATCATACAAAGTGTTTCTTTTAAAAGAGAATTGCTTGCTGCTAACATCAGCGCAAACATGTTGCCTATTAAAACCTTAAAAGAGTTTTTGTTAGAAAAAGGTGAAGGTAATAATATCATTTCTGTTGTAAAAAAATATACCATTAGCCTTCCTTTTACTATTCTAGCCGCCATTAAAGGAGTTCCAGAAGAAACAGTTGGTTCCTCAAGCAATTTGCTTATTGTTAGCTCTGAAGAAGAAGAATTGTTTAAAGAAATGGACGGCTTACTTAGCCTCTCCGTTAATGCAAAAGAAGGGTTTGTGACGCTTTCTGTATCAATGAGCAGCGCTTCTGAAGCTGCCTATACGGCAAAAGCTGCTCAAGGAATACTTCAAAAAACCGTCATTGACTATAAAATTAAAAGTGCCAAAGAACTGCTGTCTTTTAATAAAAGAGAGCTTGCCTTAAAAAAAACAGAGTTTGAAAGCCTTCAAAATAAGTTAGCGCTTTTTAAAGACGGTAATTTAAATATCATAGATTCAAGGTTTGAAAACGAACTTAATAAAATAGAGTCCGAGTTTCAGATCGTTAACGCTGTTTATCAAGAACTCAATAAGCAGCTTGAACAGTCTAAGCTGCAGGTAAGTAAGGATACTCCTATTTTTTCTGTTATAAATCCCGTTACAATCCCTAATACTCGCTCCGCGCCTAAACGATCTCTGATTGTTTTAATTTATGGCTTTATTGGTTTTGTCTTGTCTTGTGGGTTTGTTTTAGTGAAGAATCCACTAAAAAACATTTTAAAAGAAATTAAAGCTTAAATAGAAACGCCGCAAAAGAAGGTTTTTTAAGAACTTCTTGTGTTGTTTTATAAATCAAAAACCGCCTATCTTTTGGATCTTTAAGCTCCTTTATGCTAACTGACTCAGATTTTGTTAACTCATAAAAAACACTGTTTAGTTCTTTTATGAATTTTTGTCTTAAAAGGGTTAAATGAGATTTTGTAAATTTATTTTTAGGATAAATAATCTCGTTGAGTTCTATAGAATTTAATTGACCTTTAATTGATAAGTTTTGGATTGCAAAGTGTTGATTGGAAGTGACTTGAACTGAGCGATCTCTAAAATAAAGAGTGCTTTCGTCAAATAAAATAAGTTCTTTTAAAAAATCTTTATATCTAAAAAGGCCATCTAAAAGCCAGCTAATTAATGCAACTAAAAAAACAGTTAGAATAAGCCAATAAATATTGGTCTGTTCTTTTTTATATGCTATTGGATATGTTGTAGTTTTAAAACTTAAAAGTTCAGAAACAGCAAGTTTACTTAATTTGGTCATCCCATCGCAACTACTCATATAATAAAGAGTGTCTTGGGATTCAAGAACTAAATACCTGTTATCTAAGTTTTTAAATAATTCTTTTGAACTAATTTGATTTATTTCTTCTTTAATAAAGTCTATTATCACTAGTTCTTTTTGTTTTGCATAGGCTTTCTTGCCTTCTAAAATAAATCCTTTATTGTTAGAGCTTTTTATTGGTGTTTTAGGATTAAATTTTCCTTTGTCTTCAAAGGTTTTAGTTGTAAAATCGTAGATGAAATAGCTGTTAAGTAAAGCATCCTTGGCGCTGCTTTCTTTTAAGCTTGTCCGTCCGCCTAGAACAAAGAGCTTGTTGTCAATTGTTTGAAACAGCATTTTCCACCTGCCTAGTGGTGATTTTTTAGATTTGGTAACTAAATACTCCCACTGACCTGTTGGTTTGTCATAATAAGTCATATAGTCTTTAAATTTCCAAAACCCATAGCCTCCGTAGTTATAAAGCTGATTATTGTGTATAAAAACAGCTCCTCCAAATTGATTTTTTTGATCAACAGAATTATCAATTCTTTTTAATTCATTATTTGAGAGGCTTAAAACATATCCGCCGCCATTTAATATTAAATGAATTTGGTTGTTAAAAGTGATAGGGGTGTAGGTTTTGTTATTAAACCTATAAGAAGAATAAATGGCTGTACTATCTTTTTTGGTTAAAATATTTTTAAAACTTGTTTTTATCCATTTATTTTCCAAACGATAAATTGCTTTTTGAGTCACTAAAGCTGGCTTTCCGTTTAAGTCCTGAATAAATATAAAATCCTTTAAAACATCCTCAGGAAGTTCTATCTCTTGAGAGCTAGACACTGTTAAAGTAAGTAGCGCTACTAAAAACAAAAAACAATCTCTCATATTAGTTATAAATATACTTAATCTTTTAAATCATTTTTAATGTCTGATTACTTTTACTATTTCATTTTCCTTAGCTTGTCAATTCTCGTTTCCTTTTATTTAAACGGATACGTGTTCAGAATGTTTTCAAGCAGTAAAATGCTTGACCCAGTTAATGAAAGATCTTCTCACAAAACTCAAGCGACCAGATCAGGAGGTCTTGCTTTGTTTTTGACCATTTGCATTTGTTATGCGCTAGCGAGTAGCGTGGGAATATTAAAAGTACCTTACGGCCCCGTTGCAATAGGGGTTACTCTAATGGCTTTACTAGGTTTTGTTGACGATTTGTTTAGCATCAGATATCGAGAAAAGTTTTTCTTGCAATTGTTTGCCGGATTAATAATTGTTCAAGGTGGATGGAGCATTGATTCTTTTCATGGAGTTTTTGGAGTTTTTGAAATACCTGAATGGTTTGGGTTTTTAATTTCTATGTTTGTTTTTATCGTTGTTATTAATGCCTTAAACTTAATAGATGGCTTGGACGGATTAGCCTCTTTAGTCTCTATTAAATTTTTCTTAATTGTAGGTGGTCTTCTTCTCGTTTCTGAAAGGGAAATGTTTCTTTTTTTTCCAATAATTATTGGTGCTCTTATCGGTTTTTTAGGCCATAACTTCAACGCTTCAAAAAAGGTGTTTCTAGGAGATACTGGATCTTTGCTTTTGGGATCTATTATAGCTTTTTTTATACTCTTCGTTTTGGACTCTAGTAATTCCATAATTACAGACCCTTATATTTCTAGACCCCTTTTAATGGTTCTTGCTCTTTTTTATCCTTTATTAGACACCTTGAGAGCGGTAGTTTTAAGGTCTTTCAAGGGGCAGTCTCCTTTCGTTGCTGACAGGATTCACTTGCACCATCGGCTTGTTGACAAAGGTTACGAGCATTGGGCAGCCACCATTTTGATTCTTTGCCTTTCTGTGTTTTTTCTAATTATTAATTTTATTCTGTATGCAAAAATCGGACTGACTCTTTGTGTTTTGACTACTGTTGTTTTATGTTTAATTCTTTATAAGTTTTTATTTAAATGATTTTGTTTTTTAGATTTCTAGTTTTGCTTTTTTGCTTTTTATCATTTTCTCAAGAGTTAGTGACTGAGTTGCCTTTGCTAGTAAAGAAAGATAGTATTTCTTTTTACTCGTTTTCTAAAAAAGGTGTTAGTGTCTTTAGCTTTAATGATAAAGGCAAGCTAACTGAGGATTATAAAGGTTACGATAAGCCAATTCCAAGATCTTTAGAGTCTTTAGAGTTAACAGGTGTTGATGCTGTTTCTAACGGAGATATTGTTTATTTTATATATCCAGGTGGTGGTATTTTGTATCGCTTTAAAAATAATGTAATAGAACGAATTGATGAAAGTTTTGCGCATAGAAATCAGCTTTCTGGAAAATTTTTCATGTACAATAAAAATCTTTACCTATTGGGTGGCTACGGATATTGGGAGTCTAATAGTTATTTGACAAAATTTAATTTTCAAAGCGGAAGCTGGGATTTAGTTTCAGTTTCTGGGCAAACCCCTAAAAAAGGCATAAACCAAGGGTCTTATTTACAAAAAGATAATGTGCTTTATGTTTTTAATTTTTATGAAACTTCGGCGACTTCTTCAATTTATAATTCTAACATGTACGAACTTAACCTTGATGATTTTCGTTGGTCTAAAAAAGGGGTTATAAATTCTATTTTTGATAATGAAATAGAAAAAGCCTACTCATATATTAAGTTGTCTTTCTCGGAATCTCTAATAGTAACATTTCCCAAATCTTTTGTATTTCAGCTAATAACTCCTAATAAAAACTTAGTTGAAATTTATAAAACAGAGCAACTAAATCAATTTACAGAGAATTCTATTATTGTAGGTGATAATTTAATTTATAATACTCTAAATGCTGAGAATTCAGGCTTTAGTATGGTAGTAAAAACTCTTTCTGAGTTGCTTTCATCCCCCTCAAAAAAAGAACTTCTTTATAACGACGTTGTTGTTTTTAATATCTATCTAATTGTTGCGGGGTCTATTCTTTTAATTTTACTTTTAACTGTTTTTGTTTACTTCAAAACAAGCCATAAAGCATTTTACCTGTCTTCTGACTCTATTTATACAGAAGAAAAGTCTATTCCTATAACTAAAAATGAAACATATTTTTTAAAACTATTGACAAACTCTAGAAGTGATCTTGTTGAAAACACTTTAATTTTAAATCATTTTAAAAATGACTCGATTTCTTTAGACGCTTCGATAAAAAGAAAAAATAACATGATCAGCTCTTTAAATAAAAAGTTTTTTGGTCGCTTTGATATAATTTTAATTACAAAAGGATCTGACCCCAAAGATTCAAGGCAAGTTTATTATACCCTAAGTCCTTCAATAAAGCTTATTTCGAAAAAAACTTAGCCTTGCCAAACTAGATTTTTCATTTCAGAAACTATTTTTCTGTCATTTGAAAGTCTTGGCAGTTTGTTCTGTCCACCTAATTTTCCTTCTTTTTTCATATAGTCGTTAAACCCTCCTTTTTTTACAATCACAACTTGCAACGGTTTTAAAACATTTCCTACAACAAGGTCTTTATAATAGATGTTTAATTCTTTTAGTTTTACTTCCAGGTTTTTTGCGAATTCATGAGTGTCTTTTAAGTTTGGCAATGGCTCAAATTCTATCCACCACTCATGAAAAGACAAGCCTGCTTTTGAGCTAATCATTGGTGCAACTGTAAACTCCTTTACAGACAGCTGCGTTCTGTCCGTCGCATATTTTAAAGCCTTTTCTACTTCACTTGCGATAACATGCTCTCCAAAAGCAGAAATAAAATGTTTATACCTTCCTGTTACTATAATTTTACATGGCTTTAAAGAAACGAAAGAAACCGTGTCTCCTGTGTTATATCCCCAAAGCCCCGCGCTGGTCGAAATAATAAGCACGTAGTTTTTTGCCATCTTAACGTCTTTAATTGTCAGTCTTTTAGGGCTCTCTTTTGTCATCTCCTCTATTTCTATAAACTCATAAAATATTCCTGAACTTAACTGTAAAAGCAGCCCTTCCTCTTTTTGAGAATTTTGATATGCAAAAAAACCTTCAGATGCAGGGTAGTACTCTATGCTGTCTGTTTCTTTTCCTATTAAGTTTTTTATAGACTGCCTGTAGGGTTCATAATTAACCCCTCCATATACAAAAAGGTTAAAATGAGGAAAAACTTCTTTGATTGTTTTTTTTCCAGAAAGCTCTATCACTTTTTCGAAATACATTTGAACCCAAGGGGGGATTCCTCCAATAATAGACATGTCCTCAGGAATTGTTTCATTAGAAATTTCTTCAACTTTTTTTTCCCACTCTTCTATACAGTTTGTTTCCCAACTAGGCATCACATTTTTTTTTAAATAAAAAGGAGTGAAGTGTGCTACTATCCCTGACAATCTTCCTGTATTAATTCCATTAGTTTTTTCTAAAACAGGACTGCCTTGAAGGAAAATAACTTTTTTATTTAAAAAATCTGTTTTCCCTGTTTCGTTAATATAATGTAACATTGCGTCTCTGGATCCATTTACGTGCGTTGGCATGGAGTCTTTGGTAATAGGAATGTATTTAACTCCTGAAGTTGTTCCAGATGTTTTTGCAAAATATAAAGGTTTTCCTGGCCAAAGAACATTCTTCTCTCCTTTAATAACCCTGTCAAAGTATGGCTTTAAACCTTCATAATCCCTGACAGGAACGTTGTCTATAAAGTCCTGGTGAGTGAGAATTGTTTTAAAGTTGTGGTTTTTTCCAAAAGAAGTGTTTACACTTTTTTTAATCAATTTATTAAAAACTTCTTTTTGTGTTTCGATAGGGTTTTTAGACCACTTCCGAATCCTATAAACAATCACTTTGGCGAAAGTTTTGGCAATATGTTCTTTTAGTGTTTTCAACGTTTACTCAAAGCTTATATAGTCTTCTGGGTTAATCGGGTTTCCCTCGCTCCATAATTCAAAATGTAAGTGAGGTCCTGTCGTTAATTCTCCTGTGTTACCTGAAAGCGCCAAAACCTGCCCTGC
>CAJWFY010000084.1 GCA_913031655.1 uncultured Flavobacteriaceae bacterium | reverse complement strand
GCAGGATCAAATAAATGTACTTCTTCAACTATCTCGCCATTTTCCCATCTGAAACTTAAGTTAGCAGGAAGTTCAATTAATTTTCCACTTGATTTACCAACTGCTGACCATCTAAACCATGTATTAGTCCATGTTTCTCCATTAGCATACGATTTAGTCTCAACAAATATAGGGTTATCTCCACCCTTAGGATTCAGCATTTGAATATTATCAAAAGCAACATGTTGAGCTCCAATTAAATCAATTAGTTCTGATAAAGGAGAGGTTTCAACACTTCCAAGCCACAAAGTAATTTTATCATCATCGGCCCAAAGCTTTTTCAAACCATCGATGTCATTATTTAAATAATGTTCAAAATGCCCTCTTATAGCATTGGATTTTTCATCTTCAAACTCAACAATTGTAGTGTTGTTGTTACAACTAATTGTTGTTATTGTAATTAATAGTAATAGTATTTTTTTCATAATTATTTTTTAACTGGATTAGTAAATAGGTTCATCGCAATAATCTTTCCATTTTCGGTTCGAATAGATTTTTAATGTTAATAAGATTTATATCGTTTGTTATCAGTATAAACAGTAAAGCCATCTATTCCTCCCTCTAGAAAATCAAGTAAACTAGCTAAAGCTTTGGAAGTATCTTCTTCTTCTCTCCATTTAAGATAATCTCCATATTTTTCATATGTTTCCCATTCTTCAACGATTACAATGGTATTAGAGCTTGGGTTATAGATTGTTTCAAGTGAAAGGCAACCATCATATGCCTTAGTTGTAGGCAAACCCATTTCACTGTCTAAAAGATCAAAAACAGCTTGTTGATTACCCTTAGAAATCTTAAGGGTAACCACTATAAAGCTTTTGTCTTTGGCTTCATTTTTAGATTCCGGAACTTGTTCACACCCAATTAGAGTGATTGTAAATAAAAATAATAATAGTTTTTTCATTTTGTTATGTTTATTTAATTAATTCTCTTTTTGACGATGTCCAGTCTACTAACTTACCATCAACAAATTGATACCATTCGTCATAAACGGCATTTAATCCTGTGAATCTAGCACAAACCCATTCTCCTTGTGTGTTAGTTATTTCAGGGTCATCAGAAGCACTAGGTTTAACTGAGAATGCAAAATTAGTTATCCATACTTCTTCCTGGCCACTTGCTAATGATTCTTGATAATTATTTTCTGAATGAGCAATGAATTCTTCTGCATTATTTGTAATAATTCCATCGGCATGTCTGTAAATTCCGTTATCAGAAATGTGAATTTTCATTGTTTCATAATCTCTATTTAACCAAGCTTTATTAAATTTATTAAATAAATCAATAGTTGCTTGACTTCCCATCATAACGGTTTGATCGGTTCCTGTGATAAAGCCATTAGTTATATTTTCTGATGGTTGATTAGTATTTTCACATGAAACTATTGATCCAACTAAACTGAACAGTAATATTAATTTTTTCATATTAAGTTGTATTTATTCTTTAAGCTCTTCAGCTTTTGTTAATTCTCTCTTGGCAGAACTCCAGTTAATTAATTTACCTTCAACAAATTGATACCATTCTTCGTATACAGCTCCATCTGCACCGGTAAATCTAGCATTTACCCATTCACCTTGCGTATTAGTATTCTCAGGGTCATTAGAAGCACTTGGTTTTACTGAATATGCAAAATTAGTTGTCCATCCCCAGTCTTCTCCTGTTTCTAGAGATGCTTGGTAGCTATTATCAATTTTTGCTACAAATTCTTCACCATTAGTTGTGATTGTTCCGTCGTCATGAATAAAAGAACCAGAACCGATATGAGCTTTTAATGTTTCATAATCTCTTACTGCCCAAGCAGCATCAAATTTTTTAAATACTTCAACTGTAGCTTGGCTACCCATCATAATAGTTTGATCAGAACCTGTAATAAATCCGTTAGTTTGAACCTCACATGTGTGATTATTATCAGCACAGGAAACAAATAGTCCAATTAGACTAAATAATAAAATAAAATTTTTCATAAATATGTTTTTTGATTAAGCCTTGAATATAATCATTTTTTTCAACCTACTGTGTAGAATGTTTGTTTTGATGATTATAAATTATTTATTTAAATCCAATTTAATAACTTTAAAGTATTATTTAAATTTTAATTAAATGTTTAAAAAATACATTCTATTACTATTTGTTATATTTCTTTTTTCATGCACAGAAGATGAAATTGAGGGTGAGAAGTATAAAGGTCCACGTGAAATTGTAATGATTGATAAGGGAATTTATAAAGTTTCTTATAATGAAATATACGAACAACCAAATTGGATTGAATACACTGTTTCTAACCGTAGTAAGAACGTGGATAGAGGCAGTAAAAATTTTTATTTAGAAACAGGAGTTAAAACATCTGATAACGATGATTACTACAAAAACGAATGGGATAAGGGCCATCTTGCTCCAGCTGCTACTTTTAGTGATTCTGAAGAGAATTTAAGCAAGACTTTCTCATTTGTTAATTGTGCTATGCAAATTGATAATTTAAATAGAGGAGAGTGGGCTCAGCTAGAGCAACAGGTAAGAGATTGGTCTGAATCTCAGGGGAATATTAGCGTTAGAATAGATTTAGTCTTTGCTCAAAACCATATTATTAGATCAACAGGTGTTCATATTCCTACTGGATTTTGGAAAAATCTTACATTTTCAAATGGTAATCAAACTTGTTACTATTTTCCAAACACTTCAACAGATAAAAACTGGGATAAATACCAATCAAACTGTAATTAGTCTTTTTATGAAATATATATATTTATTACTGTTTCTTTTTATTATTTCTTGTACTGATGGCGAAGAAATTTTAGGAGATTGTTATGTTTCTCCTAATCCAGACACTGTATGTATTGAAGTTTATGAGCCAGTATGTGCCTGTAACGATATAGTTTACTCTAATTCTTGTAAGGCCGAAAAGGCAGGTAATTTAAAATGGAAATCAACAAGTATAGAACAAGGAAAACCTTGTAGCTATTAGTGTTAAAACCTTTTTCCTAGCGTGACACCTGCTCTAACTTTTCCAGCAGTTCTGTTACTTTCACTATACCATCCTGAGTAATCTTCATCATCTGAATAAAGTATATTTCTACCAACTCCAAATAATAGTTCAAAAGTAAATCCTTTTCTATTGATCCATTTTCTACCAACAGCTAAGCCTGGTGCAATATCAAAATCGTTTGTTATTTTACTTGAACCTTGACCATTATAGGCTTTATATTCTGTAGAAGAAAATTTTGTGAATACTTCTGCAAATATCCCGTAACCACCAAAGTCTTCAGATTGTAAAAAATAGAATCTATAATATGGAGTTAAGGCAAATTTGTCTCTGATCAGATCTCCTGATGTGTCGTTGCCATCTAGGTTTAAAAGAAGAGTTGTTCCGAACCCAGAAGAAGAATTATTTATTTTTTCATAACCAATGGTTAGAGCAGGACCTATTAAAAAATCTAAAAAATCAATTTTTAATTCATTTTTTCCTAACGAACTTGTAAAGTTTTCTATTTGTTGATCTGATTTTATAACAGTCACTTTTTCAGGAACCTCTTGGGCTATTATAATTGACGGAATAAATAAAAGAATTAATATAAATTTTTTCATAATTTAATTTTTTTTGCAAGTTAATAAAGTTTAAAAAAACATAATAGCTAATTATTTGTTTATTTCATTTGTAATAAAATATTTAAATTTATAGTGTTCTCAAATTTGAGTTTTAAAATTGATAATTAAATAAAGATGAAATTAGAGTTATTCCAGATAGATAGTTTTACTGATAAAACTTTTCAAGGTAATCCTGCTTGTGTAGTCCCCTTGGATAGATGGCTATCAGATGAAATTTTATTAAATATAGCTAAAGAAAATGCAGTTGCTGAGACAGCTTTTTTTATTATAAGTGATAATAAAATTAAGTTAAGATGGTTTACTCCAGAAATTGAAATGGATCTTTGTGGTCATGCAACCCTAGCAGTTTCTCATTGCTTAAAATCAATTTTGAATTATAAAAATCAGACTATGATGTTTGATACAAAAAGTGGAAATTTAAAAGTTTGTTTTAAGGATAATCTTTATCATCTTGATTTTCCGACCAGGAAACCAGAAACATCAATATTGCCATTAGAAATTGAAAAATCATTAAATATTCAGCCTAAGTATGTTTTGAAATCTAGAGACTATATGTTGGTTTATGATTCCCAAGATGAAATCAAAAACATTAAGATAAACACTGATTTTTTTAACAAAATTAATTTAGGAACAGGAGGAGTCATTGTGACTTCAAAAGGAATAAGTACAGATTTTGTTTCAAGATTTTTTACTTCACAATCTTCTATTTTAGAAGATCCCGTTACTGGCTCATCACACTGCTCTTTAATTCCTTATTGGTCTAATATACTAGGGAAAGATAAAATGGTAGCAGCACAGCTATCTAAAAGGAAAGGAACTGTATATTGTGAAAATAAAAAAGATAGAGTAATTATTAGTGGAAAGGCAAAGACCTATTCTGTTGGCCACTTATATATATAATAATAATAATAATAATTGTTATTATTAAATTAAAAATATCTTCAGTGGAGTTGAAATTAATATTAAGTAATCTAGAATTTTAATGATACTTAAATTTTAAAAATGTAGAAAAGTTGAGTTAACTTAAAAATATATAAGCCCAATATATCAAAAGACCTTGAACTGGAAGTCTAAGAAGAGTAGAGGCTACGTATTTTTTTTTCTTCTTTGCTTTTTTAAAATGATATATGTTGGCAGGAAAAACAACAATCAGTAAAGCTATTATTCCAATAACTGCATAATTTCTTGAATATTCAAATAGTAAACCTAGACTTAAGATTATTTCAATTATTCCAGTGATTGAGTTAATTGATTTAGGAAAAGGAACCCAGCTAGGGGTGATGCTTATAAAGAATTTTGGTTTACGAAAATGACTAACTCCAGCAATAAAATAAAATAAGGACATTAATAATAAGGAAACTAGTTTGAATTCAGACATTATATAAATATAGTGTTATTGTGTTTTTGTTTTAATCATTTAAAATCTTTATTTGAGTTAGATCATAGAACTAAAGAGAAATTTATTCACTTAAATTTAGTGTATATTGTAGGAAATAAATTCAATATAATTTGAAAGACCCTGTACTGAAAAAGGGTTCTTTTTTAAGTATAATTTTATTAATACTTTCTGGAGAATTAGTTTTTTTATTACCATATGTTTTAGCTAGAGTGTTCAGGCCTACCTTTTTGGAAGTGTTTGCTTTAAGCAATCTTCAATTAGGAAGTTTGTTTTCTGTATATGGGATAATAGCTTTATTTTCTTATGTATACGGAGGAGTGATTTCTGATAGGTTTCAACCTAAAATTTTAATAGCAACTTCACTTTTTTTTACATCTTTAGGAGGTTTAGTTTTAGCATCTTATCCATCTTATTTTGTTTTACAGCTTTTATATGGTTACTGGGGTTTTACAACTGTATTTTTATTTTGGGGTGCTATGATTAAGGCTACCCGTGTTTGGGGAGGTTCAGAAAATCAAGGACAAGCTTTTGGTTTTTTAGATGCTGGAAGGGGGTTAGTTGCTGCTTCAATGGCAAGCTTAGGAGTGTTGATATTTTCTATTTTTTTAACAAATGATATTGAATATGCAAATTTAAGTGAACGAAAAGAAGCATTTAGATATGTCATTTTGTTTTCTTCATTTGTTGTGTTTTTAAATGGTTTGTTAGTCCTTTTTTTGATGAAGTCAAATCATAAAAATGAAGATAAAAGTGTTTCCTCATCAAGCTCAAATATTAGAGCAGTTTTAAAAATTAAATCGGTGTGGCTTATAATGATTATTATAATTTCTGCTTATGTAGGATACAAAGTGACAGATATTTATTCTTTATATGCTTCAGAAGTAATGCTTTTTGATCAAATTGAAGCTGCAAATATTGGTTCATTACAATTATATCTAAGACCTTTAGTATGTGTAATTATTGCTTTTTTAGCTGATAAAAAAAGTTACATTTATTTTATTATTCTAGGTTTTATTACAATGCTAATAGGATCAATGATTTTTGCCTTTGGAATTGTTCAATTAAACATGAATTTTGTTTTCTTCTTTTCATTAATTATTGTTGCTACAGGGACTTATGCTATTCGTGCTTTATATTTCTCTATCATGCAAGAAGGATATATTCCTCTTGCATTAACAGGAACAGCCGTTGGTTTAATTTCCGTAGTGGGATATACACCTGATATTTTTGCTACCCCGCTTATTGGATATCTTTTAGATCAATATCCTGGAATGTTGGGTCACCAGTATGTGTTTATGATTTTAGTTTTGTTTTCAATTTTAGG
>CAJWFY010000083.1 GCA_913031655.1 uncultured Flavobacteriaceae bacterium | reverse complement strand
TCCATCCTCGTGTAGATCTATGAACCCACTGAATTACATTATAACGACAATCCATAGGATCAGCATTTTCGGGAAGAATTTTGACTTGAAATGCGTTTTTAAAACCTATGCTTTCAAAAGCTTCATTCCACCAACCTGCACCATCTAATAACGCAGATCTAACTGGCTCAGGCGTGCCAGGGTCTAAATAATAAACGATTGGCTTTTTAACTTCACTAGAATCTAAATTTGGATTTAACTTTTCAAGTCGATGTCTTATCAATAATCTCTTAGTTATTGATTCATGAACCGGAGAAGCATAATCCATGTAAGAAATAGGAATTCCCCCACTTCTTGAATCAAATTTTCTTGGTTTATAATTGTCATCTGGTAACTCAATAAATGAATGATGCTGAATTACACTTATTATTGATGGATCAGGTGAAACACTTGAAATCATCTTTCCGTAATCACCAGAGTTTTTAAATGTTAACAATGCTTCAAATTCAACATTTTTTGGAAAAGCCTTAGTTCTTTCAATATTTAAAGCACTTTTTGTTAAATCTAAAATATATGAACCTTGATCTAAATTTTTTAATCTATTTGAAACTCCATGTGAATCTTGCATTAAAAACGGAGTAAAGTCTATCAAATAATAATCTTGATCAAATTCTACAATTTCAAAACCAAAAATTACTGATTTAGCAAAAGCTTCTTCTACACTCGCTCTTTCTAAATTATTTTCAGAAATTGCTTTAAATTTTTGATTAGGCTGAATTAGCAATAATTTGTTGCCATATTTTTTAAATTTAACGATTCGCTGATCACCTAATTGACCTCTGTCCAAACCTATATCATTTGATCCAAGACCTGTTGTTAAAGAACTCACATATAAAAACTCTTTATTAATCTTGTTTACTTCAAGAAAAATTTTATCGTTTGATTCTGAATAACTAAAATTAAAAAATCCTGAAAAACTTTTCTTTTCACTCTGAATTTCCTGAGATTTAATTTGAGTTGTTAATAAAAATAAGAGCAGGGTAAACATTAACCTATAATTCATAGTTAAATCAATTTTATTTAAATATAAAAATTAATTAAGTGAATATTTAGTGTTTTTATAATGTATTTTTGAAAAATATTTTTCAGAATGATTACTATTGATCAAATTAAGAATCTTCTTGAACGCACAAAGGCGTTAAGGAGATATCTTTGACGTAGAAACAAAAAATATTGAAATTACTAATAAAGAAGAAATTACCTTAGATCCTGATTTTTGGAACGATTCTAAAAAAGCTCAAATTATAATGAAAGAGCTTCAGTCACTTAAACAATGGGTTAAAGATTATGAAAAAGCAAAATCTTTAACTGAAGATTTAGAAGTTCTTTTTGAATATTTTAAAGATGGCGAAACATCTGAAAAGGAGCTTAATTCCCATTTTATTTTATGTTCAGATCACATTGAAAAAATTGAATTTAAAAACATGCTCTCAAACGAAGGAGATGAAATGAGTGTGGTTATTCAAATTACTGCAGGAGCAGGTGGTACTGAGAGCTGTGACTGGGCTTATATGCTAATGAGAATGTATATAATGTGGGCTGAAAAAAACAATTATAAATTAAAGGAATTAGATCTTCAACAAGGAGATGTAACGGGAATAAAATCTGTCACACTAGAGATTGATGGAGAGTATGGTTTTGGTTGGTTGAAAGGAGAAAATGGAGTTCATAGATTGGTTAGGATTTCCCCTTTTGACAGTAATGCAAAAAGACATACGTCTTTTGCTTCTGTGTATGCTTATCCTCTTGTAGATGATACAATAGAAATAAATATTAATCCATCTGATATTTCATGGGAAACCATGCGCTCTAGCGGAGCTGGAGGGCAAAACGTTAACAAAGTTGAGACTGCAGTCAGGTTGAGACATGGACCCTCAGGTATTGTCATTGAAAACTCAGAAACTAGATCTCAATTAGAAAATAAAGAAAAAGCTCTAAAATTACTTAAGTCTCAATTGTATGAAATTCAATTAAAAGAAAAAATGATTGAAAGAGAAAAAATTGAATCTAGTAAAATGAAAATTGAGTGGGGATCTCAAATAAGAAATTACGTACTTCACCCTTATAAACTGATTAAAGACGTTAGAACTGGTCATGAAACTAACAATGTAGATGAAGTTCTAAATGGTGGTTTAAACCCATTTTTAAAAGCTTTTTTAATGTCAAATTAATTATGAAAACAATAATTTTTGATTTAGGTGGAGTATTAGTGGATTGGAACCCTGAATACGTTTATTTGAAAGAATTTAAAGGGGATAGAAGAAAAATGAAATGGTTTTTTGATAATGTTTGTACTTCTAGTTGGAATGAAGAGCAAGACGGAGGTAAGTTAATGAAGGAAGCAACAGAAGAAAGAATAAAGCTTTTTCCTGATTACGAAAGATTAATAAGAATGTTTTATGGGAGATGGGAGGAGATGCTTAAAGACGAAATTTCTGGGACAGTTGAAATATTGTATAAATTAAAAAATAAAAATTATAAGTTAATTGCTCTTACTAATTGGAGTGCTGAAACTTTTCCAGTTGCAATAAAAAAATATAAATTTCTTGAATTATTTGAAGGAATTGTTGTGTCAGGAGAAATTAAAATGCTAAAACCGTTTAAAGAAATCTATAATTACACATTAAACAAATACAATCTAAATCCAAAGGAATGTATTTTTATTGATGATCGATTAAATAATGTAGAAGGAGCTGTAAAATGTGGTATCGAAGGAATTCAATTTGAATCTCCAGAAAAATTAATTATTAATTTAAAAAAATTAAAAGTTGAAATCTGAAAAATATAAATTACTACACAATCCAAGATGTAGTAAATCACGACAAGGTTTGGAGTTTTTAAAATCTAAAAATATTAATTTTGAAATAGTTTTATATCTGAAAGAAAAATTAGAAATACATGAAATTAAAAATATTGTAGTAAAATCAGAACTTAACCCAATAGATTTAATTAGAAAACATGAAGGAATTTGGAAAGAATTATACAAAGACAAAACTCTAACAAAAGATCAAATCGTTCAAGCTATATTTGATCATCCTAAAATTATGCAAAGACCTATTTTTATTTCAGAAACTAAAGCAATAATAGCTATACCTGCTGAAGAAGCTTTAAAAATACTATAAACTAAACCTTTTCGAAATTAAAAAGTCATAGACTTATATTAAACTTATATGAAGAATATTTTATTAATAATTACTATTTTATTATCGTTAAATATAAATGCTCAACAACCATCTATTTATCTATCAGGAACTATTTTAGATAGCGAGACTAATGTCCCACTTGAATATGCTACTATTTCTGTCTTTAAACAAAATGATAGCATTGCTAAATATGGAGGCTTAGCTGATTTAGACGGGAAATTTAATTTTGAAATTGCAAGGGGTGTTTATGACATAAAAATAGAATACATTTCCTTTAAAATAAAATATTTAAAAAAAATCACTATCTATAAATCTCAAGATTTAGGAACTATATTTATGTCCATTGATCAAAATATTTTGGATGAAGTGGAAGTCATTGGAGAAAAAACAGAAGTTGAAATTAAACTAGATAAAATAGTTTATAATATCGGAAAAGATTTAACGCTAAGAGGAAGCAGTGTAAGTGATGTTTTAGATAATCTTCCTTCTGTAGCAGTTGATATTGATGGGAACGTATCACTAAGAGGAAATCAAAGTGTAAGAATTTTAATAAATGGTAAGCCATCAGGGCTAGTTGGAATTAGCAGTAATGATGCCTTAAAGCAATTTCCCTCTGAAAGTGTTGAAAAAGTTGAAATAATAACTTCGCCGTCTGCCAGATACAATGCAGAGGGAACTGCAGGGATAATTAATATTGTTTTGAAAAAAAATAAACTGGCAGGTTTAAACGGTTCAATAACAACAAATGGTGGGGATCCAAAAACTTATGGGCTCTCAGCAAATATCAATTATAGAACTAAAAAAATAAACCTTTTTAGCAATGCTGGATATAGCTTAAGAAGCTATTTAAATGGTTCTAAAAGCGAAACAGAATATTATAGAAATAATTCTGTCAGTAATTTTCTTAACGAAAATGGAAATAGAACAAGTCAAAGTGATTCTTATTATCAAAATACTGGAATTGAATATTTTATTTCTGACAAAACCAGTATAGTTATTTCTTTCCTGAACAGAGAAAGTGAAAGTGATGATGAAACAATCAATAATATCAATCAAGATTTTCAGGGAAATAAAAAATCTTCTAAAAGAATTGAAAATGAAAATGAGTCCGATAATTCAAAAGAGTTTTCGTTAAATTTTACTCACGAATTTATAAACAAAGGAAATATCACAATAGATTATCAAAAGGAAAAATCTAATGAAATTGAAAGTGGTATTATAACCAATACACAATCCGTTCCTAATTTCATAAAATATTTAGGTGAAAAAGTTAATACTAATGAAAATCAAGATAGCGAACTTTATAAAATTGATTACGTTTTACCTGTTGGAGAAGATGGGCAGTTTGAAATGGGCTATAGAAAGAGTAATAAATTTCAAAATACTGATTACTTAATTAAAGACGAAAATAAAAACGGAGATTTTATAAAAAACACTAATCTTAGTAATAATCTTTTTTATAACGAAAAAGTAAATGCTTTTTACACCCAATATGGAAATAAAAAAAATAAAATTTCATTTCTATTTGGCTTAAGACTAGAGGAGTCTAAAACTACAGTCAAGCAAATTGAAAGTAACAGCAATAGCATAAAAAAATATAACGACTTATTTCCAACAATAAATTTAGCTTTTGAATTAAAAGAAAATGAAACCATAACTTTAGGTTATAGCAGAAGAATAAGCAGACCTAGGTCATATTTCATCAACCCATTTCCTTCCAGATCTAGCGAAACAAGCTATTTCCAAGGTAATCCTTACCTAAATCCTAGTTATTCTAATGGAATTGATTTGGGTTACTTAAAAAGATTAGACAAAACGACTTTGAACGGATCAATATATTATAAAAAATCAAATCAAATATTTACTTTTGTTAACGAAGCAACTGGGAATTCAGTTTTTGTTAATGATATTCTTGTTCCAGTTATTAGAAGGTCTCCTATAAACTTGTCTTCGCAAGAAGAAATAGGAATTGAATTTAACACAAATTACACTCATTCTAAAAATTGGCGAATTGGTGGAAATCTTAATTTTTATCAATCGGAAATAATTGGAAATTATAATGGAGTTATTTACGATTCTAAAAATCTAATATGGTCAGGAAGATTAAACAACTATCTAAAATTATTTTCGTCAGTTGATTGGCAAACTAGGCTTAGCTACAGAGGACCTCAAAAAAATGCTATTTCAACTAGAAAAGCTTCAATAAGTACAAATACGGCTTTTAGTAAAGATATTTATGAAGATAAAATGACTCTAACGTTCAAAATAAATGATCTTTTTGAAACTCAAAAATGGAGATTAGAGACCTTTGGTCAAACATATAAAAATTATACAGAATCTAGTTGGAGAGGTGGAAGGAACTTCAATTTAAGCCTTATATATAGATTTAATCAAAAGAAAAAACAGGGAAACAACAGACCTAATTATCAAGATTATGGAGGGGAAGGATTCGGAGGATAAATTATTTTTTTAATTTACTTTCATCTCTTAACTCTTTTAACTTTTCTAGTAAAGATCCACCTATCCAGTAAGGCACAATAAAAGTTAATAAAAGAATCAATAGCCAAAAGCCCATTGTAAAAACTGATAAAAACAGAATAAAGCCTAAATATTGATCGAATTCAAACATAAATTTTAATTGATTCCACAAATATAAATAAAGATATGAACCAATGAAATTATTTTTAACAAATCATATTAAATTAATATCTAAACGTTTTATAGTAAATTTGTATAATAATTAAAGATTATGGATTATAGAATTGAAAAAGATACAATTGGAAAAGTTAACGTTTCTAGTAAAGCTTTATGGGGAGCACAAACTCAAAGGTCAATTAATAATTTTAAAATTGGTCAATCCGGCTCTATGCCAATTGAAATCATCTACGGATTTGCTTACTTAAAAAAAGCTGCAGCTTATACAAATCATAAATTAGGGGTTTTAGATATTAAAAAAAGAGATTTAATTTCAAAAGTTTGTGATGAAATATTACAGGGAAAACATGATAATCAATTTCCGTTAGTTATTTGGCAAACTGGATCAGGAACACAAAGTAATATGAATATAAATGAAGTTATTTCCAATAGAGGACATATTTTACAAGGAAATAAGTTAGGTGATGAAAATGATAAATTATTAACACCTAATGATGATGTTAACATGTCTCAATCATCAAACGACACCTTCCCTACTGCAATGCACATAGCTATATATAAAAAACTTGTAGAGCATACTATTCCAAGTCTTGAAGACTTTAAAGAAACTTTAGTAAATAAATCATCAGACTTTAAAAATATTAT
>CAJWFY010000082.1 GCA_913031655.1 uncultured Flavobacteriaceae bacterium | reverse complement strand
GTTATATGGATCTAGAGCAGGTAATGGAGTTATTTTAGTTACAACTAAAAAAGGAGCTTCTGGCTCTAAATTTGGAGTTACATTAAATTCTAACACAACTATGGATGCTTTAATGTTTTTACCAGAACTTCAAAATACATATGGACAAGGTAGTGCAGGAAATGCAGCTACAAGTTTAGCTGATATGGTAAGTAGTTCTTGGGGACCAGTAGCTAATGGAGATGCGCAATTATATTATGATGGAACTCAAAAAGCTTACACTGCAAGACCTGATAACGTTAAGAATTTTTTCGAAACAGGTGTTAAAACAATAAATTCTATTGCTATAGATGCAAGTACTGCAACTACTGATTACAGATTTTCTTATACTAATAATAAGACTGAAGGTGTTTTACCTGGCTCTAGTTTAAAAAGCCATAACTTCAATCTTAGAGGGAGTTCAACATTATCAGATAAGCTAAGTATTGATACTAAGGTTACATTCTTTTCTCAAAATATTGAAGGTAGAGGAAGGTCAGGTGCTGAAGGTATTATGGGTGTAATTCATCAGATGCCTAGAACAGTGGCTACTGCTGATCTTATGAATTATCAAATGGACAATCCATCAAATGCAGCTGAATATATGTCTATTTCTGTTGTTGGAAAAGGAAAGATGGGTGCTAATCCTTACTGGATGATGCTTCATGATAAAGATGAAGATACTAGAGAAAGAATTTTTGGTTTTAGTAAAATAAACTACAAATTTACTGACTGGCTTTCTGGTTTTATTAGAGTTGGTGCCGATATTACAAGTGCAAGTTCGTACTATGTAAGACAAGCTGGTCACCATTTTTATGCTTCAGGAAGATTAGGAAGAAGTAATTCTAAAAGTGGAGAATTAAATTCTGAATTTTTATTAACTGCTAAACAAGATTTAACGAGTGATATCAATATGGTATTAAATGTTGGTGGTAATATGTCTAAGAGAACATATCAAGGGAATTCAATGTTTGGAGAATCTTTTAAGATTCCAAGCAAGCCATTTTTCTCAAACACTAATGTTAATAATTTTACGGATAGTCCACAGCAAATCAAAAAAGTTAATTCTTTATATGGATCGGCTAATTTTGCATATGATAACTGGCTTTACTTAGATGTTTCTGCAAGAAACGACTGGTCATCTACTTTAGCATCTGATAACAGATCTTATTTATATTCGTCTGTTAATGCATCATTATTATTACAAGATTTTATTGATCCAGATAAAAAAGTTTTTGATTTATTTAAAATAAGAGGATCTGTTGCGAACGTTGGTAATGACACAAGTCCATACCAATTAGTTCAAACATTCAGTGTTCCAGGTCAAGGATATTTAGGTTTAACAACTTTAGGTGCACCAAGCACAAGACTAAACCCTAATCTTAAACCAGAGAATATTTCATCAACTGAATTTGGTTTAGAACTTTCAATGTTTAATAACAAATTAAATTTTGATTTATCTTTATATGATATTAAGACTACAGACTTAATATTTAGAGTGCCTGTTCCTGCTGCTACTGGATATTCTTTCTTTTTAGAAAATGTAGGAGAAGTAACAAATAAAGGTGTAGAATTAAATTTAGGAGGTACTGTATTTGATACAGATTCTTTTAAATGGACTACAAGTGTTTTTGCTTCTAAAAATGAAAACAAGTTAATCTCATTAATTGATGATCTAAGTACGTTAGTTTATACTTCAACAAATAGCGGTCACCTTAGTGTTCAAGCTAAAGTTGGAGGTGGATTAGGAGATTTATACGGGACTGTATGGTCAAAAGATGCAAATGGAAAACATATTGTTAATGATGCTGGAAGACAGGTCGCATCAGCACCTGACAACTACTTAGGAAACGCTCAGCCTGACTGGCTTGGAGGTTGGAGTAACAGCTTCACATTTGGAAATGTTAATGTGAACTTCCTAATTGACGGTAGATTTGGTGGTGTTGTATATAATTCAGATGCTAGGCTTATCGATAGTAATGGAGTTGGTATAAGAACATTAGAATATCGTGAAGGTGGTGTTGTTTTAGATGCTGTAACAGCAACTGGAGCTGTAAATACATCTAATATAACTGCTCAAAATTACTGGCAACAACATTCTGCGATTGCTGAAAACTATACTATGAGTCAAACAAATGTAAGATTGAGAGAAATGTCTATTGGAACTAATTTATCAATAGCAGAATCTTTAGGTGTTGATAGTATGAATATCTCATTAATAGGAAGAAATTTATTTTTCTTATTAAAAAAAGCTGATGATATTGATCCAGAAGCAATGTTGGGTACAAATATTGGTGGTATGGGTATAGCAACTAATAACTTACCTACAATGAGAAGCGTTGGATTAAACGTAACACTTAAATTTTAATTAATAATAATAATAATAATAATAACTATGAAAAAAACAATTTTTTACTTAGCGTTTTGTTTTCTTTTCACATTTTCAGCTTGTACAGATGATTTTGATGAAATAAATGAAAACCCAACTGCTTTAACTGCAAAAGATGTTAGTGCAAAATTCTTTGTAACTAGTACTCAACAGCAATTCTTTGGGCCTAACAGGTATCCATATTGGAGAGGTGAGCTTATTCATGCCTCACGTTTTGCTGGTCACACAGCATTTGGCTACAAGTCAAACTGGTGGTCTGATGGATTAGGATACACTTACTCTGGTGGATACACTGGAGCAGTTTATGACTACATGGCTGGTTACAACAGTACACTTTCTTCTTACACTAATTTTGTAAAGCCAGGAGGTACTCTTGAAAATCAGCAGTACTATGCCATAGCACTTATCATGAAAGGGTTATACTACCAAAAGTATTCAGATACATTTGGAGCTGCTCCATACTCTGAAGCATCTAATCCTGATATAGTTACTCCTAAGTTTGACTCTGTTCAAACAATTTATGAAGGAGTAATTGCTGAACTAGATGAAGCTATTGGTATTATAGGAACTAATTCTACAACAGGAGCTGGACCTGCATTACTTGGAGAAAACGATCTTTTCTTTAACGGTGACATGCAAAAATGGAAGCAATTAGCTAACAGCTTAAAACTTAAGATGGCACTTAGAGGACATGGAGGAAATGGAGCTGATTATTCTGCTCATGTAACTTCAGCTTTAAGTTCTGGAATTTTAGCTGATGATAATGCCCTAATGGCAAGAGATACTGAAATATCACAATGGACAAGTGCTGTTTATGGTGATATTTGGCATAATTTCTATGGAGGTGGTAACTGGCACTTAGGAAGTAAGCTTGTTGATCACCTGCGTAATAACAATGATCCAAGAATTTATGAATATGCGATGCCAATTACTGGAGGAACTTTTACTTTACAAAGAGCTTCGTCTGGTTCAAACACTTCTCTATTTGAGAAGCATACAGACTTTTTAGTTAATCACCTTATTGCATCTGGTGCAGATGTTACAGATAGCGGAGTAACTGGAGATACAAGAACTGTAACTGTAGCAGCTGGAGCATATGTTGGTCAACCTGTTAGAATGAACAGTAAAATTAAGCCACATTTACACAGACAATTTTTCTCTGAACCTGCTCCATGGGTGGTTAATAGAAAAAATTCGGGTAATCAAATTTTTCCTCAAATTGTAATGACTGCTGGTGAATCTCATTTCTTAGCTGCACAAGCTGCAGTTTTAGGTGTGAGTTCTGCTGATGCAAATGTTCATTATCAAACAGGATTAAGACATGCAATGAAACTTTGGAATGTAGCGGACGATAAAATTGAAAAATTTATTGCTGAAGAAGCTATGGCAACACTTAGTGGAACTGCTGAAGAAAATCTTGAAAAAATAGCGATACAAAGATGGATTGCATATTTCACTGAATCCTTTGAAGCATGGGCTGTTGTTAGAGATACTGGATATCCAAAACTTCCAGGAATTGAATCTAATAATTTAGATTCAGACATGTATGAGATTGGAGACCTTAATGGTTACTATCCTCAGAGAATGAGATATGGAAGTGGAGCTTATAATAAAAATGGAGATAATGTTAAAGCTGCAGTTTCTGCACAAGGAGCTGATGTTCAAGCAACTAAATTATTTTGGGCTAAGTAATAAATTTATGATATAAAATTGATAGTTGTTTTCATAGTTTTTGTTTAAATCGCTGATTTTATTAAATCAATTACAATTTTATTTAGAGACTTGCTTTAAAAAGCAAGTCTCTTTTTTTTTGGGTCTATCACAAATGTTAACTCTTAACAAAATCAGACAATTATAAACTTACATCTATAATTAATGTACAAACTCCATTTAAAAAAGTATACTTTATATAAATAGGGGGAGTATAAATTTAAAACATTACTGGTTTTAATCTACATCACAAGAATAGTTAACCTTTTAAAATTATAATCAAATATTTTTTGCATAGGATACTTTTATTAAATAATTGATACTTTATTTTCTTAGGTCCGTTATGATAGTACTAATAATTAAATTTAATCCAAAGTATGTAAAAACCTTTTTATTATGGCACAGAGGTTTGTAAATTTTTTTCTAATTCTAATCTTTATTTTCTCTTGTAATTCAGATGAAGACAGTATTGCTATCACAAAAAATAATGAATATTAGAATCATCACTATATTAGGTTTATGTTTAAAATGAATGAAGATTTTAATAAAAAATATGGGCATGATAACTCCGAACTTCAGACATTGAAGGAATACTGGAAAATCATTCTTATAGTAAGTGTTATTATGTATTTCGTAGTTGAATATTTATTATAAAAAAACTAATTCTACTATTACTATTTATTCCACTTGTGTCTTTAGTGTAGTGGTACAATTCAGAAGAATTTATACTTCAATATGGTGATTCAATATTTATAGATTTTAAATATATTTTGTGTTTTTCTAATCTTTGATTGTAAGCCTCCCATTTTCTATTTTCATTTAAAGTCCATCCAATTTCCGAGTGTCCTAATAATCTTGGAAATACTAAATAAGCCAATTCATCAAAAGAACTTATTGTCTCTGACCAAATTGGAGCTTCAATTCCAAGAATATCAATTTCATTTAAATTTAATTGAGTTGCTATAATTTTCGGATCCCATTCATAAGCATTTTTAATTGATGAATATCCTGCCCAGTTCAGACCAAATTTGCTTAAGCTATCATATTTCATATCTAAATATGCTTTATTAGCTGGTGAATATATTATTTTTTTACTCTTTTTAAGGGCTATAAGGTCACTGCCTGATAAATTCCAAAATTGAGCAATTTCTGCATTTTTAACATCATTATCCCATGTAATGGGTATTTTATTATTGTTATGAACATATGATATAACTGAATCAATAATTTGTATAAAATCTTCCTTTGAAGTTTTATAAGATTCATCTCCCCCGATATGAAAATAAGGACCTTTTGTTAAAAGAGAAATTTCATTAACTACATCTTTTAAAAATGTATATGTTTCTTTTTTTTGAGCACAAAGTGAACTAAACCCAACTTCTGTTCCAGTATAAATTTCAGGACTTATTCCATCACAATTTAATTCTGAATATGAAGCCAAGGCAGCGTTAGTGTGTCCAGGAACATCAATTTCAGGAATTATTGTGATAAATTTATTATGTGCATAATTAACTATTTCACTAAATTCTTTCTGAGTATAGAATCCTCCATCTGTTCCTCCTACTTCTTTTTCACCTCCTATTGTAGTTAGTTTTGGCCATTTATTAATCTCTATTCGCCATCCCTGGTCATCAGAAAGATGAAGGTGAAGAAAGTTAAACTTATATAAGCTTAATACGTCGATATATCTTTTAACATCCTCTACATCAAAAAAATGACGAGCAACATCCATCATAGACCCTCTATACTCATAACTTGTAAAATCATTTATGACACCTGTTGAAAGTTTTTTGATATTATTTTTACTATCAGAAAAAATAACTACCTGCTTTAAAGTAGTTAAACCCCTATATAAACCTTCTTCAGTATTTGATTTAATTTCTATTCCTTTTTCATTAATTCTCAGCTGATAAAATTCTTTTGATGTTTCTGAACTAGGACTTAATTCTAATTTAATAGATTTTAAGTTATCATTTACAATATTATTAATTGGTATTTCATAAGATGTTTGTTCTTTCCAAAAAATTTTAAAATCTTCAATAGCAACATTAATTCTTTCAGATCTAACTTTTATTTCAATTGAACTCAATTCATTAGCTAAAAGAAACGAATTTGAACTTTCAATTTCTTGAGCTAGGGGAATAAAAGGAATATCTTCTAATTTTTGATTAGACTCTTTTGTGGTTGTTGAACAAGCAACAAGTAATAGAGAAATAATTATATAAAAATATTTCATAAATAATATTTAAAAATTTTGTTCATTAACATTTGATCCATGAAATTTAATATTATTTTTTATTCAAAGCAACTTTTAGAATAATACAATTAATTTTTTTTTAAATGAGTATATACTCTTAAGTAGTGGGTGAGACGGAACATTTAACGGAAAACCGATGCCATCAGATGATTACTGGTTTAGAGTAACTCTAGAAGATGGAA
>CAJWFY010000081.1 GCA_913031655.1 uncultured Flavobacteriaceae bacterium | reverse complement strand
GCAACTAAATACTTTCCTGGGTGGTATTTACTAAATTTCACAACCCCACTATTTGCATATCTAGTCACATGAACATTTAGAGGAGACATGAAAACTGATATTTGTATTCTTTCGTCCTTAAAATATTCTTTCTCATAGACCTTTTCTATAGCAACAACTTTACCATCAACAGGTGATATGATTAATGAATTATTAATTTCAGTAACTCGTTTTGGATTTCTAAAAAACTGAAGTATTAATATCATCACTATTAAAGTAATAATTCCTATTATTTTAGATATCATTAAATTTCCTAAAAAATAGGATGAAATTAAGTTGATAACGATTGCAATAATTAAAGAAATGGAAATGATCGTGTAACCTTCTTTATGAAACATAGCTAAATATTTTTATGGTTAAATAGATAAATGGCGCAGCAAATATAATACTATCCATTCTATCATAAAGACCTCCATGACCAGGTAGCCATTTCCCGCTATCTTTAACTCCTGCCTCTCTTTTGAATTGTGATTGAACAAGATCACCAAGAGCACCTAAACAGCTTGTTAATAGCCCTAAAACTATCCATTGAGCTAATGAAAAGTTTAAATTCATGTTTTTATAAAACAATACCGAAAGTATAATTGAAAATACAACTCCACCTACAAAACCCTCAATACTTTTTTTTGGAGAAACAGATTTAAGTAATGGTCTTTTCCCGAAATTAACTCCAAAAACATAGGCAGCAGAATCAGAAGTCCATATTAATGCTAAAAAACTGCATACAATTAAAGGATCATATTGATTTAATACGTTTGGCATTGAAAAGAATATAACTAGTGATCCAACTAAATAGAAATGACCAATGAAACGGTTTTTAAGGATCGAAAAAGAAAATAATTTATTTTTTAGAAGAGAAAAACCTAATAAAATATTTGTTAGAACTATTAATAATAAAAATAGAATTTGAAATTCCCAGTTTTTAGATAAAATGAAGAGGGAAATATAAAGAGGGAAAGTTAAATAAAGTATGAGATTAGATTTTCCAGAATCTATGGAAAAAAATTTATGATTGTAATCTGTAATTAGCTTAATGAATTCAAAAACAAGAACTAAACTACAAATGAATCCAATAAAATAAAATAAATATTCATTGTAGAATAAAGGAAATAATATAGCGCTAGCATATATTATAGCGGTTATGGACCTTGTGTAAAATTCTTTCATTATAAGTCTTCTAATAAAAGAAGATATAGGTTTTTAGCTGCACTTCCATAAGTTAAAAAATTATTATTCTCTTTGTCTTGGCTATTGAAATTTTTTATTGTTGTTATGTTAGTAGGAAGATTATTTGGATACTTACTTTTAATTCCATTCAACCCACCACTTAAGGTTTCAGTAAATTGACTGATTTTTGCAAATACAATAAAATTGCTCGGGAGGTCATTTACTTTGTGTGATTTTATCTGTTCATCACATATTAATAAACTTCCGTCAATTGCTACTAAAAATTCACACGTTGTAAGAAAAAATTTAGAGTTTAAGTTTGTTTTTGAAATATTTAGCTTTGATTTTTTATTAAAAAAACCTGGAAGAGAATCATCATAACAAAGAATTTCAACATTTTCCCATTGATTTTCGTCTAAAATTTGAGAAAAAAAATTGTCACATTCAGATTTATTTTCACAGTATAAAAATTTTCCACCGTTTTCAGTAAAGTTAAATGTAAACCTTTCTTCTATTGGAGTTATCTTTTCAGGCATATACTTTCCTTCGACGTTCTCCTCAGGTTTATACTCTGAACTTTTATTAAAAAAAGATTTAATAAATTTTTTCAATTCTAAGATTTAGTGAGTAAAGATAAAAAAACTTACTATTAACGTGACTTATATTAATAATTATGGATGAAACAATTATTTTGAGTTAGTTTTTTTAACAACTTTTTTAATATCAAAAGGCCTTTCTCCATAAATTCTAATTAAATCTTCTTTGAAAATAACCTCTTTATCAAGAAGAAAATCAGCTAGTTCTACTAATTTATTTTTATGCTTCTTAAGTAATTTTATTGCTCTTTGATATTGAGTTTCTATAATATTTGAAATTTCTTGATCTATTATTTGTGCTGTTACATCACTATAAGGTTTAGTGAAACCATATTCGTTTTCTCCACTAGAATCATAATAAGTCAAATTCCCTATTTTATCATTTAAACCATAAACAGTAACCATAGATCTAGCTTGTTTAGTAACTTTCTCTAAATCACTTAATGCACCAGTAGATATATTATTAAAAATTACTTTTTCAGCTGCTCTTCCTCCAAGTGCGGCACACATTTCATCTAAAATTTGTTCTGGTTTAACAATCTGGCGTTCTTCTGGTAAATACCAGGCAGCTCCTAAAGATTGCCCCCTTGGAACGATAGTTACTTTAACTAGTGGCGCAGCATGTTCTAACATCCAACTCACAGTTGCATGACCAGCCTCATGAAAAGCAATTGTTTTTTTCTCTTCCGGAGTTATAATTTTATTCTTTTTTTCTAAACCTCCTACAATTCTATCAACAGCATCTAAGAAGTCTTGTTTATTTACTGCTTTTTTTAATTTTCTAGCAGCTATTAATGCTGCTTCATTACATACATTAGCAATGTCTGCTCCAGAGAAGCCAGGAGTTTGTTTTGCTAGGAATTCAGTATCTAAATTTTTAATAGTTTTAATTGGCTTTAAGTGAACACCAAATATTTGCTTTCTTTCTCTTACATCGGGAAGATCTACATAAATTTGTCTATCAAATCTTCCAGCTCTCATTAAAGCTTTATCTAATACATCAGCTCTATTTGTAGCAGCAATAACTATAACATTAGTATTAGTTCCAAAACCATCCATTTCTGTTAATAGCTGATTTAGGGTATTTTCTCTTTCATCATTTCCGCCTGTCATATTACTTTTACCTCTAGCTCTTCCAATGGCATCTATTTCATCAATAAAAATAATAGCTGGTGATTTTTCTTTCGCTTGTTTAAAAAGATCTCTAACCCTTGAAGCTCCAACACCAACAAACATTTCAACAAAATCAGAACCAGAGAGAGAGAAGAAGGGGACTTTTGCTTCCCCTGCTACCGCTTTGGCAAGTAAGGTTTTTCCAGTTCCTGGAAGTCCTACAAGTAAGGCTCCTTTAGGTATTTTTCCTCCTAATTTGGTGTATTTAGTTGGGTTTTTTAAAAAATCAACTATTTCTTGAACTTCTTCTTTTGCACCTTCTAGACCTGCAACATCTTTAAAAGTTGTTTTTACATCTGTTTTTTCATCAAAAAGTTTTGCTTTTGATTTTCCAATATTAAATATTTGAGAACCACCACCACCACCAGCTCCACCAGACATTCTTTTCATAAAGAAAATCCAAAGACCCACTAGGATTATCAGCGGTAAAAATCCAATAAGAACATCAAACCATTTATTCTCAACAGTCTTAAAATTATAATTGAACTGATTTCCTTTTTTTTCAGCCTGTTCAAGTTTATTTTGAAATAGTTCTAAATTTCCTATTTCAAAAATGTAATGAGGACCGTTAAGATTTTTTTGACCTAAAAAGTTTGTAGAATTAGCATTTTTGTGTTCAGGACTATTTAAAGCGTCTCTATTTAAAGTTACTTGGGCAATACTTTTATTAATTACTGTTACTTCTTTTATTTGATTCTTGTTTAAAAATTTCTCAAAACTAGTAATATTAATATTTTTTGATGCACTAACAGAACTATCTCCTCCTATGAAGTATGTGCTTATAAAAAACAATGATACTAACCCATATATCCAGTATGAATTAAATTTTGGCTTGTTAATTTTTTTATTGTTTTTGTTCATTAATTAATATTTAGTTTTTACCAATGTTGATGTTGCTTCTGCCCATAAATCTTCAATATTATAATATTCTCTTGTTTCTTCATTAAATATATGTACAACAACGTCTACATAATCCATTAAAACCCACTTACAATTTTCTAGACCTTCAATATGCCAAGGTTTCTCAGCCATTGATTTGCTGACACATTTTTTAACAGAACTAGTGATTGCGTTAACTTGAGTATTAGAATTTCCAGTACAAACTATAAAGTATTTACAAGCAATATTATCTATTTTTCTAAGGTCTAAAATGTTAATATCTATGCCTTTAACATTTTCAATTCCTTCAATCACATTAGCTATTAAGTTGTCTGTATTCAATTTAGTTATTTTATGATGTAAATTTAGGATATTTAACCCTACTAATATAGTTTTATAGAAATATAGTTTCTTAAATGATATTAATCAAACTTGATGCCATTAACTCAACTAATGAATATTTAAAAGATAATATTCAAAAAAATCATTCCAAAGAAACACAAGTTGCATATACATTTAATCAAACTAAAGGAAAAGGACAAAGAGGTAAAGTATGGACTAGTGAACCAGATAAAAACATAGCTCTGTCAGTTATTTTTTATCCAAAAAATATTAATGTAAAAGATCAGTTTGTTTTAAGTATGCAATTTTCTTTATTTATTTTAAATACTTTAAAATCTCTGGACATTCCAAATTTAAAAATAAAATGGCCTAACGACATAATGTCAGGAAACTCTAAAATTTGTGGAATATTGAATGAAACCAAAGTTAAAGGTAGTTTCATTGAAAGCTTTATTATTGGTTTTGGAATAAATATTAATCAAGTAAATTTCTATGATTTACCTAACGCTTCTTCCTTGAAATTAATCAAAAATATTGATTATGATTTACAGGGAATAGTCTCTTTAATTTTTCAAAATTTAAAAAAACATGATTACTTAACTAATGCTTTAAAAGAGTTTTCTGAGAATGAATTCCAAAAGTTAAATCATCAATACCATTTAAACTTGTATAAAAAGGGAGAGTTTGTTCAATTCATTAATAATGAAAAAGAATTTTTCTGTGCAAAAATTTTAGAGGTCAATAAAAAAGGAGTTATTAAAGTTCAAAAAGAAGATAAAACTATTAAGGTTTATAATTTTCAAGAAATTAAAATGATTATTAAATAAAAAACTTATAATTATTAATGGAATCACTTGCAGAGTTTGGGTATATAGGATTATTCGTTTCGAGTTTTTTAGGTGCAACAATTATACCGCTAAGCTCAGAAATTGTTCTTAGTATTTTAATTTTAAATGGATTTGATTTAGGTTTAAGTTTAATATTAGCTACGACTGGAAATTGGTTAGGAGGACTAAGTAGTTACTATTTAGGAAGTTTAGGAAAATGGAATTTAATTGAAAAATATTTCAGAATTAAAAAAGAAAAAATCAATCGTATTAAAATTAAAATTGATAAATGGGGAAGTTCATTAGCGTTTTTTTGTTTTCTGCCATTTATTGGTGACCCTATTGCCGTAAGTTTAGGCTTTTTTAAAGTTAACTTAACCAAAGTTGCATTCTGGATGCTTTTTGGAAAAATTTTAAAATATGTTATTTGGGCTATTGTTACTTATTGGGGCGCCTCTTTAATGTAGTTTAATTAAAGATTATTTTTTATCATATCTTCCAGGAGCTAATATTGAACTAAGAAAATCAAAAACTACTTTAGGAGTTGTGTTTATTAAAAAACCTATTACTTTCCATGTTTTTGTAGGTATATAAACTTTTTTCCCTTTAAACATTGCATCTACTCCCTCAATTGCTATTCTTTTTGCGGGTTTTTTTAAAAATTCAGGTACTCTATCCATTTCTTCTTGAACTCCACTAGCTGAATGAAAATTGGTAACTGTATATCCTGGACATACAGCCGTTGAAGTTATTCCTCTATAATTATAACTTAAGTTTATTCCTTCACTAAAACGATTCATAAAAGTTTTTATAGGTCCGTATAATACTTGGATTGAAGAAGGAGGAGCAAATGCAGCAACAGAGGAAACTATCATTATTTTACCATGTTTATTTTTTATCATTTTAGGAATAAATAGTTTTGTAATAGCTATTACAGAAATACCTAAAACTCTAATGAATTTTTCCTCATCTTCCATTGATGTTTCTTCAAAAGATGTTGGTATTGCATAACCAGCATTATTTATAAGTATTTCAACAAAATAACCTTTAGATTCACAAAATTCAAATATTTTGTTTGGAGAACTGGAATCCGCTAAATCACTTGAAAAAACATCTACTTTCACTTTATATTTAGAAACTAATTCTTGTGAAAGTTTTTTTAATTTACTTTCCGTTCTGGACGTTATAATCAAATTAAATCCTTTTTTAGCCATATAATCAGCTATCTCCAAACCAATACCTGATGAAGCTCCAGTAATTAAAGCGTATGAATCTTTCATAATCTTATTTATTAAAAGTTTAAATTATTTTATTAACATTATTTGAAAGATCATTTATAAAAGATTGTAATGGTGTTTTTACCATCATCTGAATCATTGGATTTAAATCTCCGTTAAATTCCAATTGAAAAGAACAAGTTTCAGAATCTAATGATACTATAGAAGCAGTTAGTGTGAAATTGATTTTAGACTCTACTGATTTTAAAATTATTTTTGATGGTTTTAACTTTTCACCCATTTTTAATTTAATGGCTGGCATACCTTTTA
>CAJWFY010000080.1 GCA_913031655.1 uncultured Flavobacteriaceae bacterium | reverse complement strand
GTAAAAAATATTTTTAATTACCTAACTACAAGTTGAAGAACCTCATTGGTTCTTTGCTCTAAAAGCAATTGATTTTTCTTTAAAATTTCATTAGCAGAATTTTCTTTAAAGTGCCTAATTGTAAACAGACTAACCTGTTCAACACACTCTACTTTAAAAGTAGCTTTCAAAATTGAAAGCAACTCTTTTAATCTATTGTATTTGTCATAAATACAAACAGAAAAACTAATTGCAGAATTTTGAATTAAATCAACCTTCATCTTATTTTCATGTAAAATTTGGAATATTTCGCTAATATTATCTTCAACTATAAAAGAAAAATCCAAAGAAGATAATTTCAGAAGATTAAGGTTTCTTTTTACAATAAAACAAGGTACTTCAGGCTCGATTTTCACACCCCTTGATATTGCTGTTCCATCAGAATCTGGATTCAAAAAAGATTTTACATATAATGGGATTTCTTTTTTCTGCAGAGGTTGTAAAGTTTTAGGATGAATTACTGAGGCTCCGTAAAATGCTAATTCAATTGCTTCTGTGTAAGATATTTTATTTAAAAGTTGAGTTTTTTTAAATACTCTTGGGTCTGCATTTAAAACACCTGGAACATCCTTCCATATTGTAACTGATTCTGCATTTAAACAGTAAGCATAAATTGCGGCAGAATAATCAGAACCTTCTCTCCCTAAAGTTGTATTAAAACTATTCTCATTACTAGCAATAAAGCCTTGAGTTACATTTAATATTTTAGTGTCAATTTTTTCAAAAATATTTTTTTGTGTAAGATCCCAGTTTAAATTAGCGTCTCTGTAGCATGAATCTGTTTTAATAAGCTCCCTAGAATCTACCCAATTAGATTTTATATTTTTAAAATTCAAATAAGCACTAACTATCTTAGTTGAAAGAAGTTCTCCATTGCTAACCACTTGATCGTAAACAAAAGAATAATTAGGAGATTTATTTCGCTTTAAGTAAGCTCTAATACTTTCAAATATTTCATTAATTTCATTAAAAACTTCATGATTATTATTAGGGAAAAGTTTTAAAATTATATCATTATGAAATTTAAAAACTTCATTTAGGGAATACTGTAAGTCATCTTTATTTGAAAAATAATTTTCTACAACTAGTTCTAGTGCATTAGTTGTTTTACCCATAGCAGATACAATTACTAAAGTTTGATCAAAACCTGTTTTGTTTAAAACAGAAACTAAATTTTCTAAACCATTAGCATCCTTAACAGATGCTCCTCCAAATTTGAATATTTTCATTTATTTGATATAAAATTATTAATAGCTTTTTCATCCATTTGTGCAATCTTCCATTCATCAGAAACTACAGCTCCGTTAGATTCATAAAATTTAATTGCATTAATATTCCAGCCTAAAACTGCCCACTCTATTCGTTTGACGCCCTTGCTATGAGAATATTTTATAAAATTAGAAAATAAAGCACTGCCAATTCCTGTAGATCTAAATTTTTGAGTAACTATTAAATCTTCTAAATGCATTGTTGCTCCCTTCCATGTTGAATATCTAGAATAACCTAAAGACATCCCAACGATTGTATTATTTAAAATAGCAACAAAACATATAAATAAAGAATTTGAAAAACCATCTCTTATTAAATCACTTTTTGTTAACTCAACAGCGAGCGGTTCACGCTCAAAAACAGCTAATTCTTTGATTAATAATAACACAGATTTCATGTCATTTTTTTCAGCTTTCCTAATTATTAAATTCATATAAGTATATATAATTTAACAAAAGTAATCCAATGAATTTAAAACTCACAAATTGATTAATAGTATAACAATTTTATAGATATTTGTGACAATGAAAAAAGTGGGTAATAATCCACATTCCTTGCCGTTTACAAAGTCTCTGAAAATTCAGAAACTGAAAACTTCTATTGCCCAAGCTCAAAATAATTATGATTTAAATGGTCTATACGGTTCCTCTAAATCGTTTTTGATAAATCAACTCTTTGATTCAAAAAAAAATTTATTATGGATTCTAAATGATAAAGAATCCGCGATCTACCATTTTAATGATTTAGAGAATTTCATGGAACACAATTTTTGTTCTTTTTTTCCTAGTAGCTACAATAGACATAAAGATTTTAAAAAAACTAATAGTCAAAATATTTATAAAAGAACGGAGGTAATAAAAAATCTAAACTCTGAAAAAAATTCTCAAATAATCGTAACATATCCTGAAGCTATTTTTGAAAAAATTATTCAAAAAAAAGAAATTAGAAAAAGGATATTGAAGATTTCTAAAGGCCAAACTTTAAACTTAGATATTTTAAACGAACAATTATTTGATTTTGAATTTAATAGAGAGGATTTTGTTTTTGAACCAGGCGACTTTTCCGTCAGAGGAGGAATAGTAGATATCTTTTCATATTCAAATAGCTTGCCTTATAGGATTGAATTTTTTGGAGATGAAGTTGAGAGTATTAGAACCTTTAATATTGAATCTCAGGTTTCAAATAATACATTTGAAACAATCGAGATTCTAGCTGATTTAGAAAATAAAGAAAGTAGTTATAAAAGAGAAGATATTTTCAGTTTTATAAATAAAAACAGTATTATAATTACTGAAAATCTTACATTTTTAAAAGATGAACTAATCGATTTATATAAACATTTAAGTGAAACTAAATCAACTCAAACTAAGTTGAGTTTAGAAAAAATAAATGAACTTTTTTATAATGGAAATTCCTTGTTATCAGATTTAAATAAATTCTCTGTTATTAATCTTAAAGGAAATAAAAGTGAGAAACAAAATGCTTTTAATATCATTCCTCAACCTGCATTTAATAAAAAGTTTGATCTTTTAATTAAAAACTTGGTGAGTTATAAAAAGAAGGGATATTCTATTAGTATTTTTTGTAGTTCAAAAAATCAAATTAATAGATTTAAAGAGATTTTTGAACAAAATGAAATTTTATTAAATACTATATTAATTGAAAAGCCTATTTATAAAGGCTATATAAATCATGATGAAAAAGAGGTGTGTTACTCTGATCATGAAATATTTGATAGATATCATAAGTTTAAAATAAACTCAGGATTTTCTTCTAAGAAAAGAGTGAGCTTAAACGAGCTTAATCAATTAGAAGTAGGAGATTACGTAACGCATATTGATCACGGTATTGGAGTTTTTGGAGGACTAAAAAAAATAAAAGTAAATGATAAAATTCAGGAAGCTATTAAGCTAACATACGGAGATAGAGATACCCTTTATGTTAGTATTCATTTAATTCATAAAATTTGTAAGTACAATGGAAAAGATGGCACAAAACCAAAAATTTTCAAACTTGGGTCTGGTGCTTGGAAAAAAATTAAATTAAAAGCTAAAAGTAGGGTTAAGCAGGTTGCGTTTAATTTAATTGAAGCTTATGCAAAAAGAAAATTAAAAAAAGGATTTCAATATGGACCTGACTCATCAATTCAATATGAACTTGAAGCATCCTTCATTTATGAAGACACTCCGGATCAGTTAAAATCTACAATCGATATAAAAAATGACATGGAAAGCCTACAGCCCATGGATCGTTTAATTTGTGGTGATGTTGGGTTTGGAAAAACAGAAATTGCAATTAGAGCTGCATTTAAAGCAATAGATAATGGAAAACAAGTGGCTATATTAGTTCCTACTACAGTTCTTGCCTTTCAACATTATAAGACCTTCTCTAAAAGACTAAAAGATTTTCCAGTAACTATTGATTATCTGAACAGATTTCGATCTAACAAAGAAAAAAATACTATAATTAATGAAATAAATTCAGGTAAAATTGATTTAATAATTGGCACACATCAACTTGTAAATAAAAATATAGAATTTAAAAATTTAGGATTATTAATAGTAGATGAAGAACAAAAATTTGGAGTTGGAGTTAAAGAAAAAATAAGGTCATTAAAAGAAAATATTGATGTTTTAACATTAACTGCAACACCTATTCCTAGAACTTTACAATATAGCTTAATGTCTGCTAGAGATTTATCTATAATTAATACTCCACCTCAAAATAGATTTCCTATCGAGAGTAATGTTATTTCGTTTAATGAAGAAGTTATTTCTGAAGCAGTTAATTTCGAAATTCAAAGAGGAGGTCAAGTGTTTTTTGTACACAATAGAATTGAAAACATACAAGAAGTAAGTTCTATGATTTCTAGACTTGCACCTAATGCAGAAGTTAGAATTGTTCATGGCAAAATTGAAGGGAAAAAGTTAGAAAAAACAATGTTAGATTTCATTGAAGGTAAATTTGATGTTTTGGTTTCTACAACAATAATCGAAAGTGGCTTAGACGTTCCTAACGCCAATACAATATTTATAAATAATGCTCAAAATTTTGGACTAAGTGATCTTCATCAAATGAGAGGAAGAGTTGGAAGAAGTAATAAAAAAGCATTTTGTTATTTCATAACTTCTCCATTTTCTTCAATGACAAAAGAAGCTAGAAAAAGAATTGAAGCGATAGAGCAACATACTGAATTAGGAGCAGGGTTTCATATAGCTATGAAAGATTTAGAGATAAGAGGAGCCGGAGATTTACTAGGAGCTGAGCAAAGTGGCTTTATAAATGATATAGGTTTTGAAACTTATCAAAAAATTCTAAAAGAAGCTGTTGAAGAGCTGAAAGCAAAAGATTTTAATGATTTATTCGATGAAGATTCCGTTAACGGAAATAAAATTAATAATTTTCAAATTGATACAGATTTAGAAGTTTTATTTCCAGATACTTATATTAACAATGTAAAGGAAAGATTAAATCAATATCAAAAGTTATCAGAAGTCAATAATAATGATGAGTTAAATGAATTTGTAAATATTTTAGAAGATCGATTTGGCAAATTGCCTTTTCAGTCTGTTGATTTGATAAAAACAATTGAGCTAAAATGGCTTGGAATTAAAATTGGTTTTGAAAAAATAATTTTAAAAAATAATAAAATGATTTGTCAATTCATTTCTAATAAAGAAGATAATTATTATCAGACTGAAAAATTTCAACAAGTACTTTTAAGTATCCAAAAAAATCCTAAAGTCTGCCATATTAAAGAGAAAAAAAAGAATGATGATGAAAAGCTTTTATTGATTTTTAATGAAGTAAAATCAATAACTCAAGCAATAAATTATTTAAAGATTTTTTAAATTTTTAACGACTCTAAATGCTTTATCTACTTGTTCTTCGTTAACTAGGATAGTAAACTCATTGGAGGTTGAGATGACCTCGTATATATTAATTCCTTCCCAAGAAAGCCTTTGAAATACAAAATAATATACTCCTGGAATTGATATGTTTTCAGCAGGAAGTTTTATAGAAATAGACGACAAATCACTTTGCTTAGAAATGCAAACTTCTTCTTTAAGAATCGTTTCAACTAAAGAGGATAAATTTCCACTAACCACTATATTACATTCATTGACTCCCCTAGAAGAAGTATAAAAATCGTCTTTATTATTTACTTTTGTCAAAAGCTTAGCCTGATTGCTTAAAAGTGTATCTGAAACTTTAAAATTATAATCTATCAAAGAGGATCTAACAGTAATGTCTCCAATATCCTTAATGATTTTTACAATTTTATAAGTAGTTCTAAATTCTAATTCGCTAGAAAGTCTTTTCAAAGCCATAACTATAGCTCCGTATCTAACTTCTTTTTTTAATGACAATTCTATTTCTGTCTTGATAATTCTAGAAAGCGATGTCAAATTGATTATCCCTTGGGATAAAGCTGATATTAAAAAAGGCTTGGATTTTATATAATCTTCGACTGCAGAAGAAATTGTTTTCATATTATACAAATATAGTAATACAGCTATTATTTGTTACAAATAAAACAAATAATTATAAATATAACATTTGATGATTCATATCTGAGTATAATAATGCTAAAAGAAAAATTTAAATGATTAATTTTACAACTGATTTATGAAAGTAAAAAAAAGATATACCATAACTTCAGCCCTTCCATATGCAAATGGACCTATACATATTGGTCATTTAGCTGGGGCTTATATTCCAGCAGATATATATTCAAGATATCTAAAACTTTCAGGACATGACGTTTGTTTTGTTTGTGGAAGTGACGAACATGGAGCTGCAATCCCTATTAGGGCAAAAAAAGAAGGGACTAGTGCTCAGAAAATTATTGATAAATATCATTTTATCATAAAAGAATCATTTATAAATTTTGGTATTTCATTTGATAATTACTCTAGAACTTCTTCAAAAATTCATCATGAAACTGCATCAGAATTTTTTAAAGATTTAAACAATAAGAATGTTTTTATTGAAAAAGAATCTGACCAACTATACGATGCTTCAGAAAAACAATTTTTGGCTGATAGATTTGTTGAAGGAGAGTGTCCTAAATGTCATTTTGATGGCGCATACGGGGATCAATGTGAAAGCTGCGGATCAACACTTAACCCTAACGAATTAATAAACCCTAGATCTAAATTAAGTGGGAATAAACCAACATTAAAGAAGACTAAACACTGGTTCCTTCCTTTAAATGATTTTGAATCTTTTTTAAAAAAATGGTTTTTAACAGAGAAAAAAGATGAGTGGAAGACAAATGTTTTCGGCCAAGTTAAATCATGGATAAATGAAGGTTTGAAACCTCGTGCAATTACTAGAG
>CAJWFY010000079.1 GCA_913031655.1 uncultured Flavobacteriaceae bacterium | reverse complement strand
CCTGTTTTTTTTACTGCTGCTTTTGTTCTGTCTTTATAAGACTTTGTATCGTGAAATTTCAAAGGATCCTTTGAATGAATCTTTGAATCAATTTCTTTGAACTTACTATCAAACAATATATCAAAGTATTCTTTACTTCCTATTCTTGTATGAAAACCATCTTCAGGAGATACATAAAAATTTTTTTCTAATTCTTCTGTGTCAATTATTTTTCCAGTAGGAGTTTTATGCCAAAGTCCCTCAGGAGTATCCTTTTTCTCCTTAGTAGTCGTTTGAATTCCTTTCGATTTTCTTTTAAACCAAGCCATATAGAAGGATAATTAAATCAAATATAATAAACCTTAATTAGTTAAGTGTGTCTACATTGTTAAGATCGTGAAATGCTTGAGTTAACCTAGAAATAAAACTTTCTTCAGCTTTTCTTAGCCATACTCTTGGATCATAATATTTTTTATTTGGAATATCTGAACCGTCAGGATTTCCAATTTGTGCTTTTAAATACTCTTCATTTGAATTAAAATAATCTCTAGCACCAGACATAAATGCATACTGCATATCAGTATCAATATTCATTTTAATTGCCCCATATCCAATGGCTTCTCTAATTTGTTCAACTGACGAACCAGATCCACCATGAAACACGAAATCAATAGTATTATGTCCTACATTATACTTTTTTGAAATATAATCTTGAGAATTTTTTAAAATTTTAGGAGTTAATTTAACATTACCTGGCTTGTACACTCCGTGTACATTTCCAAATGCTGCAGCGACAGTGAATTTGTCACTAATTTTTGACAATTCTTCATATGCATAAGCTACCTCTTCAGGCTGGGTATATAGTTTTGAATCATCAACATCCGTATTATCTACTCCATCTTCTTCGCCTCCTGTTATTCCAAGCTCTATCTCCAAAGTCATCCCGATTTTACTCATTCTTTTTAAGTAATCTTTACATATATCTATGTTTTCTTCTAAAGACTCTTCTGATAAATCTATCATATGTGAACTAAAAAGAGATTTACCTGTTATTTTGAAATGCTTTTCGCTAGCATCTATTAAGCCATCTATCCATGGTAATAATTTTTTTGCAGCATGGTCGGTATGAAGAATCACGGGAACATCATAAGCTAATGAAAGTTCTTGGACGTGTTTTGCACCAGCTATTGCACCAGCTATTGCACCTTTTTGATTTGTATTAGACAACCCTTTACCAGCGTTGAAAACTGCTCCACCATTTGAAAATTGAATAATTACAGGAGCATTTAATTTTGAAGCAGTTTCTAGAACGCTATTGATTGTATTAGAGCCAATTACATTAACTGCAGGAAGAGCGAATTTTTTTTCTTTAGCTAATTTAAAAATTTCTTGAACCTCATCTCCAGTTGCTACTCCACCTTTTATTTTATTACTCATAGTAATTTTATTATTAAATCGCTAAACTAAAAAGAATTATTGAGCCTAAAAAGGATAATTCAACCCAATGTTAAATACTGCTTTTTTAAAATTAAAATCTGTTAACCACCTGTCTTTAGTCTCTAATACTGGGTTGTAAGTCTTTAAGCCCATATCCAGTCTTAAAACAAAATACCCTAAATTATACCTTAACCCAAGACCACTTCCGATAGCTAATTCATTTAAATCTTTAAGACCGTCAAATGTTCTTTTAGGGTCATTAGTATTATCAAAGACATTCCAAATATTCCCAAAGTCAGTAAACAAAGCTCCATCTAACTTTCCAATTAAATTAAATCTGTATTCAATACTCATGGCAATTTTCATATTTGCTTCATTGAATTCACTTATTGCTCCGCTGCTTCCAGGTCCTAACCTGTAGACTTCCCATGCTCTATTGTCATTTGATCCACCAGCAAAAAAAGATTTTGAAAAAGGAATACTATTTGAATTACCAAATGGAATTGCTATTCCAAAATAACTTCTAAAAGCGATTAATGAATTTGAACTTATAGCCCAATAATCAACATAACTAAACTCAGTTTTTATGTACTGAGAGTATGCAAGTCCTAAAATTTTATTATTACCAAATTCATCAATTCCAACATTAAATTGATTAGCTATAAAATCTGTCAAACTTCCCGCCAGCTCTGCTTTAAATTTTATTTGGGAGAAGTATTTATCGTATATATTTTTTCTATTGTTATTAATTATAGAAAAATTTGATCCAATAATTAAATTATTAGAAGTTAATCTATTTCTTCTGTCATTAATGTAAGACACTCTATAGTAATCTTCATTACTAATCGAAAAAATTTTAGACGTAACAGTTTCTATAAATGAATCAATTCCAGTTGGAATTATTAATTCATTTGATGAATTGAAATATGAACTATTTGCATTGTTGTTTATTGCTATTGAATTAATAGTATTAAAAGAGTTTGAATAAATATTAAAGTAATTGATACTATTTTTATTGTTTACTAACTCAATGTTTAATAAACCTAAATTGATTTTTTTATTATTTTTATTCGTCCAATCATAATTTACATCAAATTTAAAACTCTGTCTGTCTAAACCAATATTAGTTTGTTTAGAAGTCCCAATTCCTATGTACGTGGTTGGGTTATTTTCAAGATCCTCTAATTTTTTAAATTTAAAAGGATTGAAAAATTTAGGAAATTTTAATCTAATATCTATACCAAATTCTGAAATCGTTGTATTAGAAGATTTTCCGATAGTTCCTCTGCTAGTAAACTCTAACCTTTCCCCTCCTTTGAATACATTTCTAGTTGTCAATGAACTTTGAAAAGCTAATCCTACATCTTCAATATTGGAATGTTTTAAATCAAGTCCAAAACCTAAAGAGAACTTCTTTTTAGGGATCAAAAGAATATTAGCTTCTAATTCATCTCTGGAATTATTTAAATAATTAAAACTAATTGATGGGTATTGAAAATTTTTAAAATTATTTAGTTGAGTAATGGTCTTAGACCTAATTAAATCACTGTATAAACTATCTTTTTTTATAGAAATTAATTTTGTTAAATTTTTAGGATTATATTTTAATTTTCCATTAGAGTAAATATTTATTCCATTTTTAGATATGTAATTTTTTAAATCATCATCGTTTAGTTTATTTATTTCATTAGTATATAGGTTTATTTTCCTTATGAAATGGAGCATGTAATTATCTTCATTGTTTTTTGGGTTATTATCAATGATATTAACTATAACAGGAATACTTAAATCAACAGTAGAAGTATCCACCTTTAATTCAAAGTTTATTGAACTAATTTGAAAATTATAGATGCCTGAATTTTTAAATAATTTGTTTAGCCTGTTTCTTTCAGATTCAAAGTCTTTAGTGTTAAAGGGATTGTTCTTTTTTAAAAATGAGGATGACTTGTTTGCAATATAAATTGAATCTATAACTTTAGATTTAATATTTGATTTTATCGAATCAAGATAATATTGGTTTCCTAACGTTATTTCATAATTAATTTTTCCATAGCTTTTGTTTTTTTTATCAATTATTGTTTTGGTTTGAATTTTTGATTTAAAAAATCCATTATTTTTATAAAAAGATTTTAAATTTTCTATTGATATTTCTGTTTTGACAGAGTCTATTATTTCTAATTCTTCACCATTTCTAACTTTCCAGTTATTATAATCTTTTATGTATTTTTTAATTTGATGAAGTTGTTTTTTTGAAAAAAAGGTGATTAATTTAGATTTTCTAAGATTAGATTTTTCAATCCATGAATCAAAAATAGAGTCAGTATTTTTTTTTGATGATTCATTTAAATATGCTGAAAATGGAAAACCTAAAAAATAATTATTTTTACTCTGAGTTAATAGAGGCCTTAAAGAATCTTTAGGAATTTTATTTCCGTTAACTATCAATTCATTAGATTTTAGAATAAGCTTTCCGTTTGTAATATTTTTTGAAATACTACAACCAATAAATAATGGGATAAAGATTGTAAATAATAGTATTTTTGTTAAGTTGTGTTTCACAGAATAATATTATTATCAAAAATACATCTTTAAATATGGTTAGCAAAAAGGACATTAAATTGATAAGTAGCCTAAAGCAAAAGAAGTTTAGGTTTTTGAACAAGTCTTTTGTAGTTGAGGGTAAAAAATCTATTTCTGAATTTTTAGATTCAAAATTTGAATTAATTAAATTATTTTCAATTGATTGCTCTTTTTTTGCTGACGTCAACAGACAAGTTGAAGTTAATATCGAGGAATTAAAAAAAATAAGTTTTTTTAATAGTCCAGATGATCACTTAGCGATTTTTAAAATTCCAAATCAAAAATCAATTAATGAGACTAGATTAATTGTTGCTTTAGAGTCTATAAGAGATCCTGGAAACCTAGGTACAATTATTAGAACTTGTGAGTGGTTTGGAGTAAATGATATTATTTGTTCAAATGACTCTGTGGATTGTTTTAATCCCAAAGTCGTTCAATCTGCAATGGGTTCACTTTCTAGAATAAGTATTAATTATTTAGATCTTAATTCTTATTTAAAAAACACCAAACTCAACTTAACAGGGATGACATTGAACGGCGATTCTTTATATACTAATAAATCATCTTTTGAAAAAGGGATTCTAATTTTTGGTAACGAAGCTAATGGTATTTCAGATAAGTTATTAAGTGTGTTAAATCAGAATTTAACAATTCCAAGATCAATAAACAGTGATTTTCCAGAAAGTTTGAACCTATCTATTTCGGTTGGAATAGTATTGGGTGAAATAAAAAGAAAAATCTAAAATAATTAATGAAAAGTTAAATTTAGAAACATTCCTCTTGTAGAGAAATATTTTATATTACCAGTCCATGGACTGTTCAAGTCATCATCTGGGATTAACTCGTCTTTCAAAGAAAAAACTCCTCTAAGTGATGGAGAAAACTTAAAATATTGTAAATAAAAATCAATCCCAACACCCAATTCATAATAAAAGTTGTTTTCTTTTACTCTAAAAACATTGTTTTTATTGTCTTCTGGACTATTTTGATTACTAGATAAATTTATTGAAGTTGAAATTCCACCTACTATGTATGGTCTATAATTATTAATTCTTTTAGAACTAAATTTTAAAAGTAAAGGCAAATGAACGTAAGTTGATTTTATTGACCTTAGAGAGTCGGATGCTTTTGAGAATAAAGATCTGTCATTAAATACTATATCTAGTTTATTTGTACTTAATCCAGGCTCAAATCTAAGATTAAAGTAATCGCTGATTCTTAGATCTCCTACTAAACCTACGTTAAGTCCCGAATTAGCTTTAATAGAGGTTTCATATTCGGGATTTAATTTATAATCAAGCTTATAATTATATTTATTAAAACCTAAATAATAACCAAAATGTAGCTGTTGTTTATCGAAATTCTGAAGATTTTCAATTTTTGTTTCATTTCTTTGACAATGAAGATTTGAAAAAAATATAAATAACAGAAATATAGGATACAGTTTAATCATAATATTTTCAAATTTAACAAAGAAATATTGGTATTTAAATTTAATTTTTGAATAATAATAATATTCATTTTTTAAAATCAAGTATATTTGTGTTCTATTCAATGCTGTATATATGAAAATCATAATAGCAGGAGCTGGTGAAGTTGGGTATCATTTAGCAAAGCTTCTCTCAATTGAGTCTCAGGATATTACCTTAATTGATAATAATGAGTCTAGTATTAACATTGCTGAAAAAAAACTTGATATCAAAACTATTGAAGGAGATTCTACATCATTAACTGTTTTAAAAAAAGCTGATGTTCAAAATTCTGATTTGCTTGTTTCTCTTACTAGTTCAGAATCTACAAATTTTACCACTTGTTTTTTAGCAAAGCAACTAGGAGCTAAACGTACTATTGCTAGAATTTCAAATGTTGAATTTCTTGAAAACTCAAATTCAATCGATTTTGATTTAATTGGAATAGATGAACTAATTTCTCCAGAAAACTTAGCAGCGGAAGAAATTAAACATTTAATTAATGAGTCAGCATTTTCAACTAGTCATGATTTTGAACAGGGAATATTAAAAATGATGGGAATCAAATTGGAAAAGAATGCTCCTTTTATTGGTAAAACAGTAATGGAAGCAGCTTCAGTTTTTCCAGGAGTTCATTTTATGCCAATTGCTCTTAAAAGAGTAGATAGTGAAAAAACTATTATACCAAGAGGAAATACTGTTTTTTATGAATCGGATCAAATATATTTTATTACTAATAAGAAGGGTTTAAACGAACTATATAATTTAATAGGAACTGTAAAACAAGAAATTAATAATATAATGATTTTAGGTGCAGGTCGAGTAGGATCATTGTTAGCTAAAGATCTTAGCGAAAAAGGTTTGAATGTTAAGCTAATTGAAAAAAATAAAAATAAAGCGAATTATTTAGCTGAGCAACTTCGAAATGTTATGATTTTAAATGTTGATGGAAGAAATGTTGATTTGTTAATCGAGGAGAATTTAGATAATATGGATGCTTTTATCGCTACAACAGGAAATTCTGAGACAAACATCATGTCTTGTTTAATGGCTAAGTCAAAAAAAATAAAAAAAACTATAGCCTTAGTAGAGAACATGGATTATTTTAACCTTTCTCAGTCTATTGGAATTGACACTTTGATTAATAAAAAACTCTTGGCAGCTAATGATATTTTTAAATTTGTTAGAAA
>CAJWFY010000078.1 GCA_913031655.1 uncultured Flavobacteriaceae bacterium | reverse complement strand
CAAAAACTATTAAGTGCAAAGTGGAGGATTTATTCCAGCTACCTTAATTAAAACATAGTTATAAATATTAATATGTTTTTTTCTTTCTTTTTCTACTCTTATTCAATATTCTACCCACAATAGTATAGCGCACACAATACTCATAAAAAAACATACTTATTGTAAATGCGCCAAAAAATGATATCATAAATTTTAGAAATACAGGAATATCGTAAGCAATAAGTATGATCTGTATTATAACTACTATTGGCGTGTTGGATATGTAAACCCAATAAGAAGAATCTGTAACGTATCTTAAAACTTTAGAATCTTTTAATTTTAAACGAATAAAATAGCCCCATAAGCCAAACACTAAAAAATAAATAGCAAAACACGACAAAAAAATAGCAGCTAATTTAATAAGCAAATAATATTCTAACTCACTGTTTTCAAACCAAAGTTGAGGCACAATAGCCACTAAACCTAAAAACAATCCTCCTCTGAGTAAATATTTAGATTTTTGCTTAATATCATTCATTAAAAGAGGTGTATTATTAGCAAGTATTCCAAGTATAAAAAATAAATAGTAATGAACTAAAGTTGGTATTTCTGGCACCAGAGTTAAAGGATTATCTACTACCCATCTTTTCATGAAAAACATAGAAATTGCAGAAATAAGTATGCTAATAAAAACTAGTATAAAGATAGAGTTCACTCGGATTTTAAAAATCAATTTCTTTAATAAAAGAGTTATTATATAAAAAATGATTAAATAATATAAAAACCATAAATGAGCAGTAGGAAAAAAATTATCAAACCCCTTATTCCATCCATTAATATAAGATTGTTTTAAAATATCTTTATCAAGAAAAGTAAATCCGATATGATTACTCAAGCTAAATAAAGATAGAACAATTGGAATTATTATTATCAATCCCAATACAAATGGAATTACAATTCTATTGAATCTATTTTTTATTATCGTTCCAATTGTATGTTTTCTTAAATTTATGGCAAATATGAAACCTGAAATCATAAAAAATAATTCCATTACAAATAAATGACTCACAAAAACTGTAAAATCAAAGAACCAAATACCATTATCATCTACTGGCCAAATAGGTGCTATAGTAACCATATAAGGTACTGACGCATGAATAAGACACCTTGTAATATTAGCAAAGTTTCTTAAGTAATCTATATAAACTATTCTACTCATCTAGATTTAGTAAATAATTAAATTTCTAAATTATTTGTTTTTAGATCTAACACTCTAGGATATATATCCTATTTTTTGTTATTCATGTATTTAAATATCCTAGTAAAATCTGTTCTGTTTTTTGTAGCCTTCCATATAGAGGGGTTTGTAGAAAAAAATGTTAGTAGTGATTGTGTAAAATATTTATTAAAACTATCACCAGGACTAAACCATCTAAAACCAACACCAATAGAATTAGTAGTATTGTTTACATGGTGCCACCAAAATGGAGGATTATATAATACATCACCTGGTCTTAACTCACATTCCAAAGTTTGAAGATATTTCGCATTGGGAAAATCATTAAAGTCTGGAAAATCAGGATCAAATCGACTATGAAAATAGGGAGATCTTGTTATAGGAGGGTCAAAAATAATATCATTTTCTGGTGGATATAAAAACCAATGCTTTTTACCATGAACTTGTGTAAACAAATTATGTTCGCTTGCTGAATGCAAAGTTGTTCTTGTTCCTTTACCTCCAATGAATACTTGAAAAGTCTTTCCTGAACTAATTTTATTTCTTATGCTATAAAGCCACTTCCAATCAAAATCTCCTATAAGTTCTGGGTGATCGTAAAGCAATCTATTAAACCTACTGTATTTTGAAGTGTCTCCATTTTTCATTGAATTCAACACATCTTTCAATGTGGTTTCTTCTACTTTATAATTTATATTTGTCATATCTTGAGAAGAAGCATCAAATATAGAAACTTTATCATCACAATAACTTTGCATTAACCAATCAGGAGTCCACTTCTTAACACATTCCCAGTGTTTTGCCTTCCCTTCCATTACAACAGGAATTCCTTTATTTATATAATTTTTCTTAAGATCATAATCAGATATGTCTTTCACTCTATCGATCTGGTTCACTGTCCCTATTATCTTATTTACATGAAAATTTGTAGAAACAGACGACAAAACTTTTTTTCTTTGCTTGTTAAATTTATCAGACGGAACTTTATTCCCAATTAAATGATCTAACAATCTCCAAAACTGATATTGTGTCCTATGATTAAATTTTATTTTAGTCAATATTTTAGTATTTATATTATAAAGTTTTCTTTCAGTAGTGCTATGATTAGACTAGTTTAATCTGGGAAGCAACTATATAGAAGGGTTTATTTTAAAGGAATTAATAAACCTATTAGCGCCTTTTAAATATATCAAAAAAAATTATCAGTGTTATTCTTAAATTACACCGAAAAACAAATGTATAATTATTAAATCATATATTAAAAATACAATATAAAGCGCAAAGTATTAATCAATTATTATTGCAATATATTAGTGTAAATTATTTAAATAATGTTTCAAACTAAACTTTCAAGTAACAAGAATAAGTCTTTCTGATTTATTAACTTAGTGAAATTAAAATCATCAAGATGAATATATTAATTACTGGAGCTACAGGTTTTTTAGGGTCAAGAATAATAGAGCATATTATTGATCTAAAAGAGATTAAACACATCACAGCTACAGGACGTAAGTTTTCAGTTGATAATAAATTAATTAATACAAAGGTCGATTATATTTTAGGAGATTTAGAAAATGTGAATTTTGTCAAATCACTGTTTAAAAAGGACATAGATGTTGTTATAAATTGTGCGAGCTTATCTTCTCCATGGGGTTCTAAAAAATCATTCTACAATTCAAATCTTTTAACACAAAAAAATCTATTAAACGAAAGTTTGAATGCATCTGTAAGACGTTTTATTTATATATCCACACCAAGTATATATTTTAACTTTAAGGACTCAATAAATATTCATGAGAATTCTCCATTACCTAAAAAAATGGTTAATAATTACGCTAAAACAAAATGGAATGCAGAGTGTTTATTAAGAGAATCAAAAATTCCTTATGTGATTTTGCGCCCACGTGCCCTTATAGGAAGAGGTGACACTGTAATTATGCCACGACTAATTCGTTCTTGTCTTGAGAATAAGTTAAAAATAATGGGGAATGGAAAAAACATAGTCGATCTTACATCTGTTTCAAATATGGCAGAAGCTGTAAGTCTCTCAATTTTTACTGAGAACTTTAATGAATCCTATAACATATCAAATGATGACCCTGTAAATTTATGGGAGTCAATTAACGCTATATTAGAAGCTATTAACATTCCTAAGATTAAAAAAAAAATCCCTTATTCTATATTGTATTTCGCAGCACAATTAATGGAATTTAAAGCACGGCTAAGCCCAGGAAAAGAACCGGTATTGACAAAATACTCTGTAGGTGTACTAGCAAAATCATTTACCTTAGATATAGAAAAAGCTAAAACAAAATTGAATTATTATCCAAAGCAAACAACATCAGAATCAATCGAAGAATTTGTACAATGGTATAAAAAAAAGAATAATGACAAAAGTGAAATTTAAATTAGAATCTGCGGGATACTGCGAAGCTAAACAATCGTATGTTCTTAAAGGAACCTCTGGTAAGACTATTAAATTTTACGCTACTTACGGACACATAGAACATCCAATCTATGGCCATATACTATTTGACTCAGGATATACCAGACGCTTTTATGAGGTAACAAAAAAACTTCCATTTAAATTATACGCTAAACTCACAAAAGTTTTTGTGACAGAAAAGGAAGAGGCTATAAACATGTTAAAAAAAAAAGGAATAGATTCTCATGAAATTAAATACATAATTATCTCTCATTTTCATGCAGATCATATAGGGGGATTAAAGGATTTCCCAAATGCTAAATTCATTTGTTCTGAAGATGCTTATAATGATATAAGGAATAAAAAAGGTGTTTTAGCACTAAAAAAAGGTTTTATTCCAGCTCTGATGCCAAAAGATTTTCAGGCTCGCACGCAATTACTCTGCTTCAAAAACAAAACAAAAAAAATAGAAGGATTAGGTAAAGTTATTGATATATTCGAAGATGGGTCAATCCTCATTTGTCAGCTAGATGGTCATGCTAAAGGTCAAATTGGAGCGATCATAAATGCAGAAAAAAAAATATTCTTAATATCAGATGCAGCGTGGCTTAAAGAGAATTACGCTAACCTGCATTTACCTAGTCACTCTGTTAGATTATTCTTTGATTCCTGGCGTGACTTTAAAAATAGCTTAAATAGGGTTCACAAATACAGCAAAGCTTATCCCGAAACAGTTATTATACCTTGCCACTGCGAGCAAACTTATCTTAAACTAAAAAATACTGAATGAAAATATCTAAAACATCAATTCTAATAAAGTTTTTGAAGTTTAGATTTTATAGAAAATTTAAATCTAATTCTATAAGTTTAATAAAGAAAAGAAAATGGAAAAAAACTGTTTTATCTTCTCCGTATTATAAAAACATAATATTAAAAAATAAAGAGTTTCCAATAATGAACAAGGCTTTGTTTATGGAAAATTTTAATTTGATCAATACGGTACAAATTAAAAAGTCTGAAGCTTTGAAATTAGCTTTTAAAAGTGAAAAATCAAGAGACTTCACACCTTCAATAAATGGCATTAGCATTGGACTTTCTTCTGGAACAAGTGGTTCTAGAGGAATTTTTCTTACAAATAAAAAAGAGAAAGAAATCTGGGTTGCAGCAATACTCGATCGTGTAATAGGATTTTCACTAAAAAAGCGCAAAGTGGCTTTTTTTTTAAGAGCCAACAATAATTTATATGAAGCAGTAAAATCAAAGTTATTATCCTTCACATTCTTTGATATTAAAACACCAGTAGAGCAACACATTATAACACTTATTGAATTAAATCCTACTATTCTTATCGCTCAACCATCAATGCTGATGAAAATTGCGCAAAATTATATTTATTTAAAAATACAGCCAACAATTCAGAAAATTATCTCTGTAGCAGAAGTCCTAGAAGATGATCAGAAAGAATACCTTACATCCGTTTTCAATAGACCCATAGATCAGGTTTATCAGTGTACAGAGGGGTTTTTAGCCTACACGTGTAAAAAAGGAAAGTTACATTTAAATGAAGATTGGCTTGAAATAGAAAAAAGGTACCTAGATGAAAAGCAAGATAGATTTCACCCTATTATAACTGATTACTTAAGAGAATCACAACCTATTGTCCGTTACGAACTTAATGACATTTTACATGAAGGATTTTCTTGCAGTTGCGGATCAAAATCAACTGTGATTAGTAAAATTGAAGGACGATCAGATGATGTTTTCCGATTTTATGAGAATGAAACTGTAGTTGATATTTATCCAGATTTCATAAGAAGGGTTATTATAACAGCTTCTGAAAAAGTTAAAAACTATACCGTTGTTTTAATAGAAGCGCGAAAGATTAATGTTTATTTAGAAGTAGCGGATAAGAATAAATTAGAAAATATTTTTAAAACTGTTAAGAAAGAACTGAATACGTTATTTTTAAGTTTTGGGATTGAAGACATCAATATTGTAAGTGTGGATTTAAATCATGATCAAACTAATAAATTTAGAAGAATAAAAAATGAATATAAAAAGAGCTTTTAGTATAAGAGGTGTAGGTAAATATTTACCTCTTACATCTGTTTCAAGTGAAGAAATTGAAAATGAATTAGACCTGCCTAAAGGTTTTATATTTAAAAATATAGGAGTGGAAACCCGCCATAAAGCTATGGGTGAATCTAATACATTTATGGGTGAACAAGCACTCAGAGAAGCATTAAATGATGCAAATATGACTATCGATAATATTGACTGTCTTATAGGGGCATCTGCTACTTTTGATTATGTCATTCCTAATAGAAGTACTCTTATAAAAAATGCATTCAAAGAAGACAATGATTTAGATTTTACTTGTATTGACATCAATTCTGTTTGCACAAGCTTTATTACCGCACTTGATTATGCATCTTTGTTATTAACTACTGGAGAATATAAAAATATTGCTATTGTTAGTTCTGAAAGTAGTTTAAAAGGGCTAAACCCAGAAGATATAGAAACTTATAGTTTATTTGGTGACGGATCAGCAGCTGTTATAATAAGCACCACTGATCAACCTGCAGGACTAATTAAGTATAAATCAAAAAGTTATACAAAAGGTGTAAAATACACTATTATAGAAGGTGGAGGAAATGTCAATCATATGAAGGATGTTCCTTATGACCCATCTCTATATTCATTTAAAATGCAGGGGAAAAAATTATTGAAAAATGTAAAATCAATCTTACCTATATTCTTGTCTGATTTTTTTAAAAAACAAGAGGTTACCATGCAAGAAGTGAATTTAATTGTACCTCATCAAGCCAGTAAACTTGGATTAAGAATGTTAATTTCTCTAAATAAAGGTTATACAGAGAATATAGTCGATCAGCTCGAAAATCATGGAAATTGTATTGCTGCCTCTATTCCACTTGCCTTAGTAAACAGTATCAAAAACAACTCTCTAAAAGAAGGGGGAATTTGCCTTCTTATTGGAACAGCAGCTGGAATTACCATCAGCAGTTTACTTTTTAAATATACCAAACTATGAGGCTTTTTTTGTGTTGATATATGCTATTACAATAATTTTATAATCTTACTGCTCATTG
>CAJWFY010000077.1 GCA_913031655.1 uncultured Flavobacteriaceae bacterium | reverse complement strand
AAGATATGCCTATGGTTTAGTTCTTTATGAACTATCTGAAAAAGATATGCCTATGGATTAGGTGTTTGGTTCATTTTTAATTTGGTTAATAAAATCTTCAATACCTGTTACACCATTGCTAGTAAGTGCCTTTATAAAAGCACTTCCAATTATAGCGCCCTTAGCATGGTTCGTAGCAAGTTTAAATGTAAGGTAATCCGCAATCCCAAATCCAATAATTTGTGGAGTTTTGAGTCTCATTTTTTCTATGCGTTTAAAATAATCGATTTGCACATTACCAAATCCAGATTTTCCACCAGTTACACTAGCACTACTCACCATGTAAATAAAGCCTTTAGATTGCTTATCAATATGATGGATACGTTCAACTGTAGTTTGTGGAGTGATTAGAAAAATATTAATTAGCCCATAATGTTCAAAAATTTTTTGATATTGTTCTTGATAAACTGCTAAGGGTAAATCAGGAATAATCAAACCGTCAATACCTAATGCATGACATTTTTTACAAAAATCTGCTACACCATATTGCAATATAGGATTAAAATAACCCATAATTATTAAGGGAATGGTTACTGTGCTTCTAATACCTTTTAGCTGTTCAAAAAGAAGTGCTGTACTCATGCCATTTTTAAGTGCTTGAGTTGAACTTTGTTGAATAGTTTCTCCATCTGCTAAAGGATCGCTAAATGGCAATCCGATTTCTATCATATCCACTCCACTTGCCTCTAGGTTTTTAATAATACTTTTGGTGTCCTCAAGATTTGGGTAGCCAGCAGAAAAATAAATAGAAAGTAGTTTTTTATTCTCTTGAATTTTTTGATTGATTCTGTTCACAGTTATAATTTAAAATGATTGATAAAAGTATTTAAATCTTTGTCACCACGTCCAGATAGATTAATTACTAATACATCGTTAGGTTTGAATTTTTTTTGATTAAAAATAGCTAAAGAATGTGACGTTTCAATAGCCGGGATGATTCCTTCTAATTGACACAATTCTAAACCTGCCGTCATGGCTTGATCATCTGTTATGGCAATAAATTCTGCACGACCTGATTTAAATAAATTTGCGTGCATAGGCCCCACGCCTGGATAATCCAGTCCAGCAGATATAGAGTAAGGTTCAACTATTTGACCATCTTGTGTTTGCATTAAAAGGGTTTTACTCCCATGAATAATCCCTTCATTTCCTAGTATAGATGTGGCTGCACTTTCACCAGAGTACACACCTTTTCCTGCTGCTTCAACTGCAATAAGTTTTACATCTGTGTTTTCTAGATAATGGTAATAAGCACCTGCAGCATTACTCCCACCCCCTACACACGCTATCACGTAATCTGGATTAGAACGGCCTTCTTTTTCTTGTAACTGCCATTGTATTTCCTTAGAAATTACAGCTTGAAATCGAGCAACCATATCTGGATAAGGGTGAGGACCTACAACACTGCCTATGATGTAGTGAGTATCTACGGGGTGATTAATCCAATCACGAATGGCTTCATTTGTAGCGTCTTTTAGAGTTTTACTCCCTGATAATACGGGAACAATTTTTGCACCTAATATTTTCATTCGAGCTACATTTTGTGCTTGCCTTACAATGTCTACTTCACCCATATACACGATACACTCCATGTTCATTAAAGCACAGACTGTTGCTGTAGCTACCCCATGCTGTCCGGCTCCAGTCTCAGCAATAATACGATTTTTACCTAAACGTTTAGCAACTAGAATTTGACCAATAGTATTGTTGATTTTATGTGCTCCTGTATGATTTAAATCTTCTCTTTTTAAATAAATTTTTGTATTATATCTTGCACTTAAGCGTTTTGCGAAATAAAGTGGAGATGGTCTTCCTACATAATCTTTTAGTAAAGCATTAAATTCAGTTATAAAATCAGGTTCAGTCATTATTTTTAAATAATTCTGACGTAATTCTTCTATATTTGGATATAGCATTTCAGGGATATAAGCACCTCCAAAATCACCATAATATCCATTTTCATTTATATTATACTGCATAATTATTACTATTTAGTTGAAGTTTAAATATTTTTAATAGTTTGATGTCCTTTAATACTGAAACAGTCTCAAATTTACTATTAAGATCTAAGGTACAGCACAGATCAGATTCAGGGTTTTTTAAAAAAGTCAAAATGGAATCTATCTCTTTAGGACCAATACCACCACTTAAAAAATAAGGTTTTGAATAAGGGTATTTTTTTAAAACGTTCCAATTGAAAGTGTAACCATTGCCACCATATTTTTTACCTTTTGTATCAAATAAATAGTAATCACAAACAGAATCATAAACCTCAAGAACACTAAAGTCAAATTGATTCTTTATTGAAAATACTTTAATAACGATAACTCCCAACGATTTTACCTTTTTGCAAAACTCTGCGGACTCTTCTCCATGTAATTGTACAGACTTTAAAAGGTGTTTATTAACTGTTGTTTTAATGTATTCAAAAGGTGCATTAACAAAAACACCAACAGTTATAATGTGTTTTGGTAAATTGGGTATTCTTCCTTTAAAAAATCGAGGTGACTTTTCATGAAATATAAAGCCTATATATTCTGGCTCTATGGATGCAACTTCACTAATATTGTAATCTAAGGTCATACCACAAATTTTTAGTTTCATTTTAATTTTTTTTTAAATTATTAATAAATGTTTTAGCGCTATGACCAGGATTTTCAGTTTTCATGAAATTCTCACCAATAAGAAATCCTCTAAATCCAAAAAGCTTTAATTCTAAAATAGTTTCGGTATTGCTAATGCCACTTTCGGATATTTTTATAAAATCATCAGGAATCTCCGTACTTAATGATTTACTTGTGTTGAGATTAACTTCAAAAGTTTTTAAATTTCTATTGTTTATACCAATTAAATCTAAACTAGACTGCATGGATTCCTGAATTTCAACAACATTATTTACTTCGAGTAAAACCTCTAAATTAAGTTGTTTAGCAAGTTGTGAAAAATGAGTAATTTTAGCAGGGCTTAAAACAGCTGCAATTAGCAAAATGACATCAGCACCATGAGCTTTTGCCTCAAAAATTTGATAGGTGTCTACAATAAAATCTTTTCGTAGAATAGGTAATTTACAACTTGCTCTAGCAGTCGCTAAATCTTCAATTGAGCCTCCAAAATATTTACCATCGGTTAACACAGATATACCACAAACTCCTGCATTTTCATAGCTTGAAGCTACATCAGCGATGCTGAAGCTATTATTAATTATTCCTTTTGACGGTGAACGTCTTTTGTACTCTGCTATTATACCTGTAGTGCTTTCTTGTAAGTTTTTTACGAGCGAGAAGGTTGGCCTGTCAAATAAAAAGGATCTTTCCAATTGGAAAGTTGGAATCATTTTCTTCCTTAAAGCAACTTCTTTTATTTTGTCTGCGATGATACGTTCTAAAATATTCATGATTGACTAATTTTAATTAATTTTTTGAGACTTCTACTGGCATTTCCGTTATTTAAGGATTCTTTAGCTAACTCATAACCAGATAAGTGTGTTATGTTTTTTACTGTTGCAATGGCTAGTCCAGCATTGGCACATACTACCTGATTTTGAGCTTCAGTACCCTTACCATTAATAATTTTTAAAAAAATATCTACTGAAGATTTTATCGTATTTCCACCAAAAATTTCGTGTTGATTTATAATGTTTAGACCTAAATCAGTAGGGCGAAATAAGCTTTCACTAAAATTTGTAATGATTTTAGCATTACCCGTCAAAGAAATTTCGTCGTAACCTTCTAAGCTATGAACAATACTATAGTTTTTGTTGGTATTCTGATATAGGTAGCTATATAAACGCATGAGTTCTAGGTTAAAAACACCTACAATCTGATTTTGAGGAAATGAAGGGTTAACAATAGGGCCAAGTATATTGAAAAATGTTTTCACTCCTAATTCACGTCTTACAGGTCCAACATTTTTCATGGCAGGATGAAATAAAGGTGCGTGAAGCACACAGATTCCTGCTTGATCTATACATTTTTTTAAAAAATCTTCATTATTAGAAAATTTGACCCCTAAATGTTCAAGAACATTGGAAGAACCACAGATTGAAGATATACCATAATTACCATGCTTAGCTACTTTTACTCCAGCTCCAGCAGTTACAAAAGAAGCTAATGTAGAAATATTAAAAGTATCCTTACCGTCACCACCAGTACCACATAGATCAATGGTATTAAATTCAGAAAGATCTACAGGAACACAAAGTTCTAATAAAGCGGCTCTAAAGCCTTGGAGTTCTTGTAGGGTAATGCTTCGCATCATAAATACGGTCAAAAAACTAGCAATATGACTTTGATTGGAATTCCCTTTTGATATGCTTACTAGTGCCATTTTAGCTTCTTCAACACTCAGCGTTTCATGATTGACGAGTCTATTTATTAATTGTTTCATGCTTATTTTGAATTAATGGTTTACCCAATTCTTTAATAATTCTTTCCCATTAGGAGTTAATACTGATTCTGGATGGAATTGCATGCCTCGAACATCTAAAACACAATGACGTAACGACATAATTTGACCATCAGAATCAACTGAGGTTGCCTCTAAGCAATCTGGTAAATTAGGATTAACGACCCAAGAGTGATAGCGCCCCACTTGAATTTTCTTCTCTAGTCCTTCAAAAAGATAATCGGTTTTTGTAATATCTATAGTAGTTGAAACTCCATGAAAAACCTCCTTTAAATTAATTAAGCTTCCGCCAAAAACTTCTGCAATAGCTTGTTGACCTAAACAAACACCTAAAATACTTTTTGAATGAGCATAAGTTTCAATAACAGCTTTTAGTAAACCTGCTTCATCTGGAATACCTGGTCCAGGTGAAAGCAAAATTTTGTCGTAAGGCAATAAGGCATTCAATTCGAATTTGTCATTTCTAAGTACAGTCACTTTACAATCTAACTCATTTAAGTAGTGTACAATGTTATATGTGAAACTATCGTAGTTATCGATAACTAATATGTTTTTCATTTTAAAGTTTTTTTGCTAGTTCTATAGCACTTGTTAAGGCACCTAGTTTATTATAAACTTCTTGTAATTCGAGTTCTGGATCTGATTTAGAAACCAAACCAGCGCCAGCTTGCCAATGCAGTTGATGATTTTTGCTTAAAAATGTTCTTATCATAATTGCATGGTTGTAATTTCCATTAAAATCCATAAAACCAATTGCACCACCATAATATCCACGGCTTGTTTTTTCGTATTTTTCTATAAGCTGCATAGCCTTATATTTAGGTGCGCCGCTTAATGTTCCCGCAGGAAAAGTATCTGCAACCACTTGCATGGTTGAGGTGTTTTTGTGAATTTTCCCAGTTACTTTGCTTGTCAAGTGAATAACATGTGAAAAAAACTGTACTTCTTTATAAGTTTCGACTTTAACTTGATTCGTATGACGACTCAAATCATTTCTTGCCAAATCGACTAGCATTACATGCTCAGCATTTTCTTTTTCGTCTTCAGTAAGGCTCTTAGCCAATTCAGCATCTTCTATGTCATTTCCAGTCCGTTTAAAAGTCCCTGCAATGGGGTGAATTTCTGCTCTACCATCAGAAACAACTAGTTGAGATTCTGGGGAACTTCCAAAAATTTTAAAATCACCATAATCAAAATAAAATAAATATGGAGATGGATTGATACTTCTTAAGGATCTGTAAACATTGAATTCATCACCTTTAAATCCTTGAGAAAATTGCTTCGATAACACTAGTTGGTAGACATCTCCTCGTGCGCAATGTTTTTTTGCTAATTCGACTTGAGCCTTATAATCAAGATCAGACAAATTAGAATCTATAGCTGTTGTTGTTGAAAAATCAAATGTTGAAAAGGGTTTTGATTTGATTAAAGCTAAAATACTTTCAATATTATTACTACTATCAAATGAGTGATCAAAAATATACGCTTCATTTTTAAAATGGTTAATAACAATAATGTTCTGATAAACTGCATAAAATAAATCTGGAATATCAACTGAATCGGCTTTTTTAGAAAGACTTAAATCTTCAAAATACTTTACAGCATCGTATGAAGTGTAACCAAACAAACCATTGTTTATAAACTTAAATTTCTTCTCAGATTTGACTTTAAATCTATTTTTAAATTGATCAATAGCTTCCACTACTAGTTCAGCTTTTTTTGTAGTTCTACTACCGTCAGGGAACTTTTGAATGATTTTATTATTATTAACGGTTATTGACCCAATTGGATTAAAACAAATGTATGAGAAACTGTTGTCATTCGCATGATAGTCACTACTCTCAAGCAAAATGCTATTGGGAAATTGATCTCTAATTTTCAAATAAATACTAACCGGAGTTATGGTATCGGCGAGTATTTTCTTGTAATGGGTATAAAGGCTAAAAGTTTTCATAATTGCAAATAAAAAAAAGGCTTGTCGTGATAGACAAGCCTTTTGTATTATAATTTTAAATATATATTAAGGTTAGATCACGATTGTTAAATTTCGAGAGCTATACCAACTAATTGTATTTAAATTTTTGTTCATATAAATATTAAAAAATCAAATATAGATTTAAATTTATAATTATCAAAATAAATCAAATTGTTAAACTTTGATTAATCAAAAATTTTGATCAATTTACAAAATTAAATCATTGGTCTTTAAAACGCTTCATTTAGAATCTATATCATCCATACTTCAAAGGAGCTTTGTAAGATGCTTAACATAGCCTCAAATACATTAGATAATTATTGCAGTCAAGGTCTAATAGCTTACAGTAAGCCTCAACGTAAAAGATACTTTTTTAAAGAGGATGTAAACGACTTTTTAAAAACTTACAGGGTACGTTCAAGACATTAGAACTTACTTCCCAATACAGAATTTAGAAAATATATTCCCTAGTAATTCATCATTAGTGATTTCACCAGTAAGTTCCC